>JBGPYE010000028.1:0-9689 GCA_041493095.1 Candidatus Dormibacteraceae bacterium | reverse complement strand
GTCGTCATGAGCAGGATTGGAAGGTAGGTCCGCCGGCGGTAAGGCAGAAACGCGAAGAAGAGCTGGGACACGATCAGGACCGCAAGCGCGGCCACGATCAGGCCGGGAGGGATGAGCTTTACCAGCGACACGGTGCTCCCTCCGGGTCACGGGGGTGGGTTGTCCTGAGCGAATGCCAGGTGGGTCCCCTGCCTTGGCTCTCCAAGTCCCGTCTTAGGGGGGTCCCCGCGAAATCGAAGATTTCGTGGGGTCCTCTAGCGGGCTTTTGGTCGGCTTTCCGGACTCCGGGGTCCCTAATGCTGTCGAGTTGGGCAACGCGCACATCGCCCGCAGCCCTTCGGGAGCCAGCCAATACTACGAGGCCGGCTTCTTCGGAGGAACCACTTTGATGTGCAGCTCTTCGAGCTGGGCCTGGTCGACTGGGCTCGGCGCTCCCAGCATCAAGTCCTGGTGGCTCTGTGTCTTCGGAAATGCGATCACGTCGCGAATGTTCTCGGTGCCGGCGAGCATCATCACGATGCGGTCGATCCCCGGTGCGATGCCGCCGTGCGGCGGGACTCCGTACTCGAATGCATCCAGCAGGTGGCCGAATCGCTCGCGGATCGATTCCCGCGAATGACCAAGGATCTCGAAGACCTTCTCCTGCAGGGCGCGCTCGTGAATCCGGATGCTTCCACCGCCGAGCTCGTAGCCGTTGCACACGATGTCGTATGCGTGGGCCCGAACGTCATACGGCCGCTCATCGATGAACGCCAGGTCCTCTTCCATCGGTGACGTGAACGGGTGATGGCCGTACGTGAGCTTGCCCTCGTCATCCTCCTCGAAGAGGTACATGGGATAAACCCACAAGAAGCGCCATTCGTCTTCACGGATCAATTTGCGGTTCCGCGCCACCTGCTGGCGGATCAACCCCAGCACCTTCTCGGCCCGGCGGCGCTTGTCCGCCACGATCAGCACGAGGTCATCGGGCCCCGCCTCGGTCGCGCTTCTGATGGCCGCCATCTCGGATTCGGAAACAAATTTATCCAGGGGGCCAGGCAGCCACGCGAGGCCTTTGGCGCCTGCTCCTTTGGCGATTGTGGCAAGGTCGTCCAGCTCGCGCCGAGTCATGTCCTTTCCGCCTGGAACGGCGAAGCCGCGCACGACGCCTCCATCCGCGAGCACTGACTTGAAGACTTGAGCTTGCGTACGGGCCAGGACCTCACCGAGGTCCGCGATCACGAGGTCGTAACGCAGGTCGGGCTTGTCGGTCCCGTACCGGAGCAGCGTTTCCTTCATGTCCAGGCGCGGAAACGGCGTGACGAGATCTACGTCTAGGATCTGTTTCCAGATCCGCGCCCACAACCCTTCGATGAGCGTGAAGATGTCTTCCTCGTCGCAGAAGGACATTTCGAGGTCGAGCTGAGTGAATTCGAGCGCGCGATCCGCGCGCAAATCCTCATCGCGCAGGCAGCGGGCAATCTGGTAGTAGCGCCCAAGGCCGCTGACCATCAGGAGCTGTTTCAGCTGTTGCGGTGACTGCGGCAAAGCGAAGAATTCGCCGGGATGCAGCCGCGAAGGGACGATGAAATCACGCGCGCCTTCCGGTGTTCCTTTCACCAGAAGCGGCGTTTCGACCTCGATGAACTCGTGCTCATCCATGTAGCCGTGAATGATCTTGTTCACGCGGTGCCGCAACTCGAGGATGCGCTGCATTCGGGGTCGTCGAAGATCGAGGTAGCGGTACTTGAGCCGGATGGATTCGTCGGCGCTTGTCTCATCTTCAATCGGAAACGGAGGAGTCTTGGCGCGCGTGATGATCACGAGCTCAGATGCCTCGACTTCGACTTCGCCGGTCGGCATCGCCGGATTCTCGGAGCCGTCGGGGCGCCGCGAGGCAACGCCCTTGACGCGCACGACAAATTCAAGGCGCAGGTTGGCTGCAAGGTCCCGCGTCTCGGAAGTCTTGAACACCACCTGCACGGCGCCCCAGCGGTCGCGGAGGTCGATGAAGATCAGCCCGCCGTGGTCACGCCGCCGCGCCACCCAGCCAAAGAGCTCGACCTGCCGGCCGGCGTCGGCCGCGCGGAGCGAGCCGCAGTGCGGGGCCGTGTAACCGCTCATGCGAGTCGCACGGGGAGGTCGGTCCAGGCGACCTCGACCTGTTCCCCGCTCGCCATCTCTTTGAGCTGTGCGGTGCGGCGCTTTGCGTCCTCTTCGGTGATCAGCACCACCCATCGAGCTCCCAGCTTGTTCGCCGCGCGCATCTTGGCGCGCAGGCTCTTCCGGTCGTAGTCGACCCAGACAGAGCGCACGGTGCGGCAGATGCGAGCCACGTCGGCGGCCGCGACGTCCAGGTCCCCATCGGGAAGGACGGCGACGTCGGCGACGCCCGGCGCGATCACCTCCGCCCCACTTGCCGCCATCAGCTCAGTGACGCGATCGAGACCGGCGGCAAAGCCCACCCCCGGCGTGGACGGCCAGCCCTCCGCTTCAGCGAGACCGTCGTACCGACCGCCCGACGCAAGCGCGTCCTGCTGTCCGGTCGCGCCTACCGGGTAAAACTCGAAGACCGTGCGCGTGTAGTAGTCGAGACCGCGGACCACGTAAGGATTGAGCTCGTACTCGATGCCGGCAGCGTCCAGCAGGCGCTTGACTTCCGCCCACGCGGCCGAGCACTCGTCGCAAAGGTGGTCGGTGATGCGAGGCGCTGCGGCCTTGAACGGCTGGCATTGCAGAACTTTGCAGTCGAGCAGCCGCAGAGGGTTGCGCTCCAGTCGCAGCTGGCAGTCGCCGTGCAACTGGTCTTTGAGCGGACGGTAGTAAGCCTTGAGCTGCTCGAGGTATGCGGGTCGACACTTGGCGTCGCCGATTGAGTTCAGCTCGAGGCGCAACTGGCCCAGCCCAACTTCGCTCAGCCAGTCGTGGGCCAGCTCAATGACCTCGGCGTCAAGCGCCGCACTTCCGACGCCGATCGCTTCGATGTTGAACTGGAAGAACTGGCGGTAGCGGCCCTTCTGCGGGCGGTCGTAGCGAAACATTGGTCCGATCAAATAAAGGCGGGCCGGCTGGGGCCCCTGGTTCAGGTCGCCCTCGAAGTAAGCCCGGACGACGCCGGCCGTGGCTTCAGGCCGCAGCGCGAGGTTTCGTCCGCCGCGGTCGTCAAAGCGGTAGAGCTCCTTGGCCACCGCGTCGGTGTCTTCGCCGACTCGTGCGATCAGCTCCGCGTGCTCGATCACCGGCGTGACTATCTCGTCGTAACCGAAGCGGCGCGCCACGTCCGCCGCGGCCTTTTCGGCGACCCGCCAGATCGCGCGTTCGCGCGGAAGGATGTCGCGCATTCCGCGGACGGCCTTGATCGGTTCGGAGCGAGGCATGAGAGTGACGATTGTAAGAACCTGCGGTTACTATCAGTCGCCGGTGACTACGTCCCTCATCCAGCTCATCTCACTGGTCCTGGCCGGGCTTGCTCTGATCATGGGCGCCTACCTTCTCATCATCGGCAAGCGTCCATGGCGGGGCGGGCAGGACGTCGGGGTCGCCCCGAGGGTCAGGCTGCTGGGCCTCAGCTACATCCTCGTTTTCGGCGCGGCGATGATCCAGATCATCACCCAGCCGAGCGGCCTGGAGGCCGAGGCGCTCGGCGGATTGATGGTCCTGGGCGGGGCGATAGTGATCCTTGTCGTCTGGCTCGAAGCCCGCGCCTCGAGGCGCGAAGGTCGCGAAGACCGGCTCGATTCTCGCCTAAAAGGCTAAGAGCAGCTCCACCGCCCCCCACCCTGGCCCTCCCCCTGCGGAGGAGGGGAATTACAAACCTGCTCTCTCCCTTGTCGTTCGATAGCCGGCGGCGGCTTTGAAGGCTTCGATCAGGTCGTCTAGGCGCACGGGCTTGCTCATGTAGTCGTCGAAGCCGGCCTTGAGGCAGCGCTCCTGGTCTCCGGGGCCGGCCATCGCGGTGAGCGCGATGAGTCGCGGCCGGCTTCCGCGAGGCCAGCGGCGGCAGATCGCCTCAGCCGCAGCCAGCCCGTCCATCTCAGGCATGAGTACGTCCATCAGCAGTGCGTCGTATGGCTGTTGGGCCACCGCGGCCACCGCCTCCTGGCCGTTCGACACCACGTCGGCGCTGTGGCCAAGCTTGACGACGAGGCGCTTCAGCAGGTTCTGGTTCAGCGCGTTGTCGTCAGCGATCAGCACGTGCAGCGCTCCCGGTACCGCCTCCGCCTCGGGCTTCGCCGCCGCGGCCTCGTGGACGCCGACCTGAACCATCACGTCGTGCAGGGTTCGAGCGGCGACGGGCTTGGTCAGCGTGGCCTGGATCACGCCACTGTCTGCAGCCTCGGTCACCTCGGGGCCGGGTGCCGCGACCGCGATCAGCACGATCGGCAGCTGGTCCGGCCGCTTCAGCGCGCGCAGCGAGGTCGAAAGTGCGAGGCCATCGATGTCGGGCGGCCGGTGTTCGACCACCGCGATGTCGAAAGGCTGACCCGCCTGCACGACGGCCAGCGCCTCCTGGGGCGTAGCTGACGTCGCCGTCGCGCCCCACTGCTCGGACTGCAGCGCGAGCACGCGTCGCTCGGTGGGATCGGCGGTGACGACGAGTACGCGCATCGCCTCGAGCGTCAGCTGAGCCGTTGTCACCGACGCGGGCAGAACTTCGGCCAGGATCGTGAACTCGAACGACGTCCCGGCGTCAGGCCCAGCCTCGATGCCGGCCTGCTCAACACGAAGCTCGCCTTCCATCATGGCGACGAGCTGTTTGGTCGTCGCAAGGCTCAGGACGGCGAGTCGGTCACCTGGCTCGAGGCGATCGCGCGGATTCGTCACGCCGTCGAGTCCACCGCGCAGGATCCGCGCAGGAATCCCGCGGCCTGTATCGCGAATCGTGAAGCGCAGGGCGACAAGGCCGCCTCTTTCCTCAAAACCCAGCTCCACGCCGACACCGCCGCGATAGGTGCGCTCGATCCCTCCATGGAGGAGGGACAGGACGATCTGTTCCAGCCGGCGAGAGTCGCCGACGATGACGCTCGGCACGTCAGGCGCGGCCTGAAACGAGAGGTCGAGCCCCTTGGCCCCGGCCGCGTCGGCCACGATTCCGATGCAGCTCTCGACGCTGGCTCTCACGTCGAACGGATGAAGAGCGAGTTCGAACTCGCCGCTCTGGATGGTTGCGGCGTCAAGCACGTCGTCAACCAGCCGTGCGATCTGCTCAGCGCCGATTTCCACTATCGACGCGAGCTCTCGCTCTTCGCTGGATGTAGCGCTGGTGGACAGAAGACCAGCAGCGCCCACGACCGCATTCAGCTGGTTGCGCACCTGGTGCCCGAAGTCGGCGAGCAGCTCGGCATCCAGCATCCCGGGCTTCGGGGAGCCGTTGGGCACAGGAGCATCGTCCATCGCCTTCGTGTCTTTCTCGAGCCCACTCATATCAGTACAACCGGTCAGCCGGAGGCTGCTCCGTGGGAACGAACATCGACTCCGGCATCTGGACGCCATTAGAAAGGAAGTGCGCCAGAAAGGTCGGTCGGGCCCCGGTCGCGGTGTGGTATCCGACGGCCCTACCGTCCGGTGTCACGCCCACCTGGCGGTACGCGAAGATCTCCTGCAGGGCGATCTCGCCCTCGACCATACCCAGCACCT
The DNA here is from genome assembly GCA_041493095.1 of Candidatus Dormibacteraceae bacterium. GTDB lineage: Bacteria > Chloroflexota > Dormibacteria > Dormibacterales > Dormibacteraceae > Palsa-870. Next base: position 4,073 of record JBGPYE010000028.1, on the reverse strand, counting down.
CGGCCACGCTGACGACCTTGCGTGAGCCTCCGCGCAGACGCTCCGTCTGGACGACGATGTTCACGGCGGACGTGATCTGGCTGCGGATCGCGCGCGACGGTAGCTCGGTGCCGGCAAGCAGCACGAGCGTCTCAAGACGGTTGACGGCGTCGCGCGGATTGTTGGCGTGAAGGGTGCTCATCGACCCGTCGTGGCCTGTGTTCATGGCTTGAAGCATGTCGAGCGCTTCCGGTCCTCGACACTCGCCGACGATGATTCGGTCGGGTCGCATCCGCAATGAGTTGCGGACCAGGTCGCGGATCGAGATCGCTCCACGACCCTCGACGTTTTGCGGCTTGGACTCGAGGCTGATGACATGGACCTGGCGCAGCCGAAGCTCGGCGGCGTCCTCGCAGGTGACGATGCGCTCAGTGGGAGGGATGAATCCCGAGAGGACGTTGAGCAGCGTGGTCTTGCCCGACCCGGTGCCACCCGACACGATGATGTTGAGCCGCGTCTTCACCGCGGCGTCGAGGTATTCCATGATCGCCTCGGTCGCGCCGCCATTCGCGACGATACGCTCCGGGGTGAGCACCTCGCGGCCGAACTTCCGAATGGTGAGACACGGACCGTAGATCGCCACGGGCGGGATGACCACGTTGACGCGAGATCCGTCTTTGAGCCTCGCATCGCACATCGGCTCCGACTCGTCGACTCGGCGGCCGATGGTCGAGACGATGCGGTCGATCACACGGCGGAGGCTGTCCTCGTCCTCGAACGCCAGGCTGGTGAGCTCGATCTTGCCGCTGCGCTCGACGAAGATCTGCTCCGGCCGGTTGACCATGATCTCGCTGATCTCCGGGTCGCGCAGCAGCGACTCGAGCGGGCCAAGTCCGATGACCTCGTCGAACAGGATCTCGACCAGGCGCTCCTTGTCGTTCGCCGTCACCAGGGCCGCGGGTGGTTTGGACCGGAAGTGGTCCTCGGTCAGCTGCATGAGCAGGCGCCTTATGCCCGCCCGGTTGTTGATGTCGATCGCGGCGGCGTGCCGGCTGAGCAGCTGCGCGTGAATCTCGCCCTTGGCGACCGCGATAGCCGGACTCAATTGAACTGTCTGCTCGGCGCTCCGCAGCTGCTCGCTGGCCGGCGCCATGTTGGGTGCCGCACCCTCGCGAGGCACGACTCGCCTCTCGACCGGGGCGACTGTGACCGCCCCATCCCCGCCCGCCGGCGGGGGTGCCGCCGGCACCGAAACCGGCGCCTGCTGGTACCGGCGGTCAAAGCGCTCTGACAGCTTCATGCCGGCCTGGGCCCCCTGGGCACCTGGAGTCGCCGCCATGCCTGGGCAGCCGCTTTCTTCACTCCCGGATCAGGGTCCTTTTCGGCCAGGACGTCAAGGCCGCCGACGGCGCTCGGGTCTCCGATCATCCCTAGCGACCGGCAGGCAGCGACCCGAACCTGCACCGGCCAACGCCTGTCGTGGGCGATGCCCAAGAGCGGCGCCACCCGCAGGGCGTCGCGCCTCAACCCGCAGGCGAGCACGGTGACGGTGGCGGCCTTCTCACTTCCCGGCTGCCGCATGAGGGCCTCGATGTCGATGTCCGTTGCACCGCGCGCGAGCGCGATCGCCAGCCGGTGGAGCGCGATCCTGTCCACCGAACCCATGAGAGCCTCGATCGCGCGCCGCCCCCCAAGCTCGGCGAGGGCGCGGATAGCGGCGTCGCGGACCATCGGATCCGTGTCCTGGAGCAGATCCTCGATCCAGATGACCGACTGGGACAGTCGCAGCGCCCCGCACAGCCGGGCGGCGGATGCCCTCGTCACCGGGTTTGAGCTCACCAGGGCGTTGACCAGCTCGTCGCTGACGCCTGAGCGGCGAAAGGTTTCTGTGATGCGCTGCTGCCCGGACAGACCGGGTCCCGCTCGGTCCAGCGCGGCAGCGACGACAGCCCCGACCTGGGCTGGTTCGTTCAGGATTTCTGCCGAGGTGGCGTTAAGTACGACGCCCGGCTCACCGCTCAGCGCGGCGTTAAGGACGCGCTCAAGCCGCGCGGCCAGACGCGAGCGGGGACCGCGGGAAGCAGCCCCCGACCGCTTGGTCAGGCGCTGCAGATCGATCTCGGCAGTGGGCCTCGTGTTCAAAGCTATTACTGGGATGTGCGGTCGATCCGGGGGGACGTTGGTACATTATCGGCGTTTTGACCGCCCGTGAGGTTCACGAAACCCAACGGGTCCAGGAGGAAAAGCCACACCAGGTGGGTGCTAGCAGCGGGCCCGCCGCCGACCAAACGCCGTCCGCCTTTCAGTTGCGGGCGCGCATCCTGGAGATGTCACCGGTCTTTGCCGAGCTCGGTGACGGCGTGCTCCGGGCGGTCGCTCGACGCATGCGCGCGGTCGGCCTGACCGCCCGCGACACCCTGCGACTCAATGCTCAGGGGGGCGACGTCGTCGTATTCGTGGCCTCCGGCCAGGTCGAGGAGTCGATCACCGACGGCACCGGCAAGGTGCTCCTTTCCCGACGGCCGGCGCCTGGCGACATGGTGATCCTGCCTGCGCCCCGCACCAAAGACCGCTACGTGACGAACATCTACGGCCTCACGGACGCAGTCCTCTTGACCCTCGACCGAGACGGGCTCCTCGAAGGCCTTGGTGCCGAAGCCGATCGGGTTGCCGCAGCCCTGGACCGGCTGTGGGAGCAAGAGCTGTCGGCCGTCGACGCTGTGGAGGTCCAGCGCTCGTCGCGCACGGCGGCCCCGGTGGTTGCCTTCTTCTCGGCCAAAGGGGGTTCGGGCGTCACGACCCTCGCGATCAACACGACAGCCGCGATCGCTCGCAAGTACCAACGCCAGGTGCTGCTGATCGACCTGTCCGCGCCCTTCGGACACGCCGCCCTCTTCGCAGACCTCATCGCCACCGGTTCGATCGCCAGCGCTTCGAAGGCTCTCCCTGGCGACTTCGAAGGCGTGCTCCGCAGCAACATCGTCAACCATCGCTCCGGCATGGGCGTCCTTCCTGGGACGCTGCGGCCGGAAGAGGTCGACTTGATGACGGGCGACCTCGCAGGGCGAGTGCTCGACGTCGTCGTCAGCTGGCAGAAAGTGATCCTCGTCGACCTGGGGACCTCCCTCGGCGAGGCAGCGCTCGCGGTGCTCGAACGCGCCGAGTGCGTGGTCATCATTGTCCCGCCGGAGATCGCCGCGATGACCGACGCGCGTCGCGCTCTCGCGGTGTTTCGCGACATCCTGAACGTGACCGACAACCGCATCGAGCTCGTCCTCAACCAGCGGGTGCCGCATCCGCCGCTGGATCGGGCGGCGGTCGAGTCGATCCTCGGTCGAAAGATGTCGGTGAGCATCGGCTTCGACGATTCCCGGCCTGAAGACGCCACCCTGGCTGGAGGCCTGGTCCTCGTGCGCGATCCAAACTCGTTGGTTTCGCGCGGCGCGACGGACCTGGCTCGGGTGATCCTGGCCAACTTGAAGATGGATGGCTGAAAGACGCAGGCGTAGACGAGGGCAGGCGCTGGTCGAGTTCGCCATCTCGGTGCCGGTCCTGGTCCTCCTGGTGGCAGGCGTGCTCGAGCTCGGCCGGGGCTACGCGTTCGCCATGGCTACCTCCGACGCGGCGCGCGACGGTGCGCGCTACGTGGCCGGCAAGACGTCGACGACCAATGGACCCGGCCTGACCAACATGTGCAGCCTGGTGACCGCCGACCTGGCCGCCGTCACCACGAACGTCACCTGCCCGACACAGGTCAACCACGCGCCTCCTTTTGTTGCGGGAGTTGATTACGCGAAACCGGCGGCGGGTCAAGCCGTGGTCGTCGTCTACTGCGGGACGAGCGCCAACTGCACAGGCTCTGTGACCACGCTCTACGAGTCCGAGGTTGACGTTTACGTGTACTACGGATTCAGCGACCTCAATCTGCTCGGAGGCGGGATCACGATCTCCTGGTCGAGCCGCGCGACCACGTCTTGGTGATGACCCGCAAGAAGAGGGTTATAGGTCAAGCCCTGGTCGAGTTCGCCCTCGTCGCGCCGGTGGTGCTCCTGATGATCGGAGCCACAGTGGACATGGGACGCGGCCTTCTCATG
>JBGPYE010000196.1:0-4261 GCA_041493095.1 Candidatus Dormibacteraceae bacterium | reverse complement strand
GTCGAGGGCGATCCGTACGAGGTCGAGGCGAAAAAGCGTGGCCTCACCTATGTGTCGCTCGACGGCGAGATCGGCATCATCGGTAACGGCGCGGGTCTTTGCATGAGCACGCTCGACCTTGTTCAGCGCGCGGGCGGCCGGGCGGCAAACTTCTGCGATATCGGCGGCGGCGCGAAGGCCGAGGTGGTCGAGAACGCCCTGGCGGTCATCCTCATGAACCCCCGCGTGAAAGGCGTCTTGATGAACGTTTTCGGCGGCATCACTCGCGGGGACGAGGTGGCGCAGGGTCTCGTCCACGCTCGCGACAACCTGAAGATGACGCTGCCGCTGGTCGTGCGCCTCAGCGGCACCCGCGAGGAGGAAGGTCGCAAGATCCTCAAGGAGAACGGCATCGAGCCAGGCGCGAACGCGTGGGAGGCGGCTCAGAAAATCGTTGAGCTCACCAGGGTCAGAGCGTGAGCATCCTTCTCGACGCTTCCACCCGCGTGATCGTCCAGGGCATCACCGGTCGCGAAGGCTCTTTTCACACCGAGCAGATGCAAGCGATGGGCACGAAGGTGGTCGGCGGCACAAGCCCGGGCAAGGGCGGGACAACGCACCTCGGCGTGCCGGTGTTCAACACGGTGGCCGACGCCGTGAAGGCGACCGGAGCGAATGCGTCCGGCATCTTCGTGCCCCCGCCCTTCGCGCCAGACGCGATCATGGAGGCGGCCGCGGCCGGGATCACGCTGATCGTATGCATCACCGAGGGCATCCCGATCCAGGACATGATCAAGGTGAAGGATTTTCTGCGCGGCTATCCGTCGGCGCGGCTGCTCGGCGCCAACTGCCCTGGTCTGATCACCCCCGGCGTGGCCAAGATAGGGATCATCCCTCAGAGAATCACCAAGCCCGGGCCGGTCGGGCTCGTCTCGCGCAGCGGCACGCTGACGTACGAGGTCGGATCGGCGCTTTCTGCGTCCGGCATGGGACAGTCGACGATCGTCGGCATCGGCGGCGACCCTGTGCTTGGGCTGACCTTCAAAGACGTGATCGAGCTTTTTGAGCAGGATCCCGCGACAACTCATCTAGTCGTCATCGGCGAGATCGGAGGCAGCGACGAAGAGCGTGCCGCCGAGCTCCTCGGTCACGGCAGCCGGCTCAAGACGGTCGCCTTCATTTCGGGGCGGACCGCGCCTGAGGGCAAGCGCATGGGCCACGCCGGGGCCATCATCTCGGGCAACCGAGGTACGGCCAAGAGCAAGGAAGAGGCGTTCCGCAAGGCCGGCGTCGCGGTCGCGGAAACCACCGACGATATCGTCGGGCTGCTGAAATGATGGCGAGGCCGCTGTCCCTCACCAGGGCAGTCCCCGCCGAAAGGATGCGCGACCTCGCCCTGCTCGCGGGCCTTTTGGTCTGGCTCGCCTACACGCGAATGTACTTCTTGCTGCAGGCGGCTCATCTGACGGCGCCGCCATGTCCCTTCTATTACCTGACCGGCCACCCGTGTCCCTTCTGCGGCGGAACGCGTTCGTTCGCGTACATGTGGGAGGGAGATCTTGCAGACGCAGTCAGGCTCTACCCGCTTGGTCCGCTGCTGTTCGCCGGCACGTTGGCCGGAGTCGCCGGCCTGGTCGCAGGCGCAGTAACCGGGCGAACGTGGGTGCCGCGACTCACAGGCTTGCAGTGGCGGGTGCTGGCTATCGGCGTGGTGAGCGCCGTCGCCGTGAGCTGGACGCTGAAGGTCCTCATCCTCGGAAACTGAGTGTCCCGCGCCCGCAGGGCCTTGAATCTTCGCGGCCTAGACGGGCGGGCGCCGTCTCACCCCAGGGAATCTGGCGATTCCGTGGGACCCCGAGAAGGGCGCTGAAGCCGGCGTCGAGGGGCCTGGCGCCGCGTCGTCAAGCATCAACGGATGCACTCCTCCTTGCGCCACCCTCTCCTTGGCTCCGCCCGTCGATGCCGCGAATCTCACAAGGACCTGCGGGCACGTGACACTCCACATCCGCCGGATCGGCCCAGACGAGTGGCAGGTCTTTCGAGGAATCAGGCTTGCCGCCCTCCAGGAGGCGCCCTACGCATTCGGCTCGACCTACGAAGCCGAGGTCGGAGCTGGCGAGGAAAGCTGGCGCCACCGCCTGTCCGAACGCACTCGATTCGTGGCGGAGATCGACGCCCAAGTGGTCGGCACTGTTGGGGCCGGCCCTGGTGAGTTCAGCGGCGCCGCCGCCCTGACCGCGTTGTGGGTCGATCCCGGCTTTCGAGGCCAGGGCGTCGGGTCCGCGCTCGTTGAGGCGGTGCTGGACTGGGCGAAAAGCCAGGGTTTCAGCCAGGTGCTGCTGTGGGTCACCGAGGTGAATCACAAGGCCGAGAGGCTTTACGAGCGCCAGGGCTTCGCGCGCACCGGCAGGGTGATCGAGGTGCGGCCGCGCGAGGCGGCGCTCGAGTACGAGATGACCAAAGTCTTATGAGGCCCTAGGCCGACCATGCAACGATGGGTGACGTGAACTTCGATCTGACCCCAGAGCAGCAGGCCATCCGCGACACGTGCAGGGATTTCGCTCGAGAGGTCGTCGCTCCGGTGGCTGAGAAGCTCGACCGCGAGCACAGGTTCGGCTACGACGTCGTCCGGCAGATGGGGGAGCTAGGCCTTTTCGGCATTCCGTTTTCCGAGGAGTACGGGGGCGCCGGCGGCGACTTTCTATCGCTTTGTCTTGCCATCGAAGAGATCTCGCGCGCCGACACCGGAGTCGGCATCACGCTCGAGGCCGCGGTGTGTCTGGGCGCTGCGCCCATCCACGACTTCGGCACCAGCGCGCAAAAGGAGAGATGGCTACCGGACCTGCTGGCCGGACGCAAGCTGTGGGCCTTCGGCCTGACCGAACCGGAAGCCGGATCGGACGCAGGCGCGACCAAGACTCGGGCTGAGCCCCGCGATGGGACGTGGGTGATCAACGGTGCGAAGCAGTTCATCACCAACTGCGGAACCGACATTTCAGCCGGCGTGACGGTGACGGCGGTGACCGGTAAAGCGAACGGCGGCCGTCCTGAGATCAGCGCGATCATGATCCCGACGGGCACGCCGGGCTATCACGTGCTTCCGTCGTATCGAAAGCTCGGATGGCATTCGTCCGACACCCATCCGCTCAGCTTTGAAGACTGCGCCGTGCCGAAGGAGAACCTCCTCGGAGCACAGGGAGGCGGTTACCGTCAGTTCCTGCACACCCTGATGGGGGGGCGCATCGCCATCGCCGCCCTTTCGGTTGGCCTCGCGCAGGCGTGCCTCGACGCATCGCTTGCATATGCGAAGGAGCGACGGACCTTTGGCGTGCCTATCTCAAAGCACCAGGCTGTTCAGTTCAAGCTCGCCGACATGGCCATGGAAACCGAGCTCGCTCGAACCATGGTGTATCGGGCCGCGGCTTCATATATGCAATCCGGCGCGGACACGCCGGACGAGACCCGGATGCTGGCGGCGATGTGCAAGCTCTACGCGTCGGAGACTTCCAAGCGCGCGGCCGACCAGGCGGTGCAGATCCACGGCGGCTACGGCTTCATGGAGGACTACCCGGTCGCCCGCTACTGGCGTGACGTGAAGGTCAACGAGATCGGCGAGGGAACCTCAGAGGTCCAGCGAATGCTGATCGCGCGGCTGCTGGGCTGTTAGCTACCTGTAAACGCCGTTGTGGCCGAGGCTGTGCAGGCCGACGTTTGGAAAGTACGTCAGGCCGTGGTCCTCTGACCCGACCGGGATTTTGGCGATCAGCGTGCCGGTGACGGTCGACATCACGTAAACGGTCCGGCTGAAGCGGCCTGAGGCCCAAAGCTGTGTGCCGTCCGGGCTGAGCTGCAGCATGTCCGGGCTGCCGCCGCCGGCGATGTACCACTTCGCCGACACTGTCTGCGTCGCGAAGTCGATGACCGAGAACGATCCATCCAAGCGGTTGGAGACGTACAGGGACTTTGTGTCGCGAGAGACCTGCAGGCCATGCGCTCCGCGACCTGTGGGGATGAACTTGATTTCCTGCATCGCCACCGGGTCGATCACCGACACGCCCATCCGTCCCTGGTTGGTGACGTAGAAATAGCGGCCGTCGGGGGAGACCTTGACGTCAATCGGCAGCCCGCCCACGTGGACGTAGCCGGCGAGCGACATGTTGTTGATGTCGATCTTGACGACCGTGCCGGAGTACTCGGTCGAAATCATCAGGTAGCTGCCGTCGACGCTGAAGTCCAGGTGGTCGGCGCCGGCCCACGGGATGCCCACTGACTTGAGCAGGTG
>JBGPYE010000007.1:0-15056 GCA_041493095.1 Candidatus Dormibacteraceae bacterium | reverse complement strand
TTCACGTGACCGATTTCATGGGCGCGCACGTCGGTCCGTTCCGCGCCATGCGCATGTCCGAAGGCGCAGAGTGGCAGGACCCAAACGCGCTGCCGAATGTGATCTTCTACCGCCTCAACCGCGCGCTGGTCCGACCCAAGAAGTCACTGGTGCAGCGATTCACCGGCCTGAACTACTTCGACGGCATCATCCGCAACACGTTCGGGGTGTCCACGCAGCAGCTCCTCCAGGCGATGCGCACCAGCCACCGCCTCGCGCTCGAAGCAGAAGGCCCGCAGGTGCTCCGGAAGCGTGCAATCGATGGAACGATCACTAATCGCGAACCTTGATCGGCCTGTGAGATTATCGACCGATGGTTGGTGAGCTCGCGCCGGTGCAGGTCGATTTCAAATCGGCCGGCGCAGATTTCTGGAAGCGCTATCACGCGTATCGCCGGGTGAGGCACATGGAGTCTCGGCCGGACGATCCTCTACGCCCCGATGATGTTGAGGAGATAAGGCTGAAGCGTGACAGCCCATTCGACATCGACTATCACTACGAGATTGCCAGAGACGGCGTGCTGATCAGCTGGTTCTGGGGCTCGACCACCAAGCCGGGAGCTCCCGGTTACGAAGGCAACAAACACCTCTTCTGGGGCGACCTGTTCGTTCATCCGGACCATCGCAGGAAGCGCATCGGCGCATCCTGGCTGCCGACCATGCTCGAGCTGATGGACAGGCACGGATGCACCGTCGCCGGCTTCGAAGCCGAAGAGGTTTCCGGCCATGCATTCTTGAAGTGGTTGGGCGCCGAAGCGAAGCTAACGGGCGCTGAGAACCGCCTGAAGGTCGCCGACGTCGACTGGTCATTGATGAAGCGCTGGATCGATGAAGGTCCGAAGCGCTCCAAGCAGACCAGGCTTGAGGTTTACGACGGCCCGATACCCGAGGCGATGCTGGACGACTTCGCGCCACAGTTGACCAGCATGCTCAAGACCATCCCGTTCGAAAGTCTCGACATCGGCGAGATCCTGGTCACCCCTGAGCACATCCGTGATTGGGATGCTCGGTTCGCTCTCACGGGTGTGCTGCAGCACACGGTGCTGACGCGCGAACTGGACGGCGTGATCTCTTCAATGACCGACACGTGCTGGGACCCGAGCCGGCCCACGATCATCGAGCAGCGATTCACCGGGGTGCGGCCCGACGCGCGCGGCCGCGGCCTTGGCAAGTGGATCAAGGCCAAGATGCTCGCGCACATGCACGACCTTTACCCGATGGCGGATTGGGTGGTGACGGACAACGCAGGATCGAACGCTCCGATGCTGGCTATCAACACGAAGATGGGCTTCAAGCAGTTCAGGGCGGGCACCGAATACCAGGTCAGCCGCGATGCTGTGGCCGCTCGCCGAAAGGCTGTTTCCGCGACCTAACGAAATTCCAGCTTCGCATGGGCGGCTGGGTTTCACCCAGCCGCAACTTTGTTCTTAGTCCACCCAATCGCGGCCGGGCTTCAGACTCTTAATAGGGTCCCATCGATATACCGGAATGGGAGCAGCACCTGCGGCGGAGCCGCCCCTACGCCTCGGGAAAACCATGCGGGTTTTCCCTCATAAATCTAGGCTCTCCGGCTCCGCTGGATGCTGCGTACAAGCAGGATGAGCCCGATCACGACCAGTAGGCCCGGTAGCGCCGCCTTGCCAAAGACCCCGTAGTCCATGTCGCTGATCCCGAGGATGGACTCGAACAGGACGAATCCGATCATGAAGATCAGGAGGCCGACGAACATCAGGGTCCGGCCCCGTCTCAGAGCCGCCAGATCGCGGTCGCGCAGCGCCTGGAGGTACATGCCAAGCCCAATTCCAAACGGGGCGATCAACGACCAGGCGAATGCCCAGCTCGGCCAGTCGCCGGTGCTGTTCGAGTAGGCGAGCAGTAGGCCCAGCATGGTCACGATGCCTCCGGGTATCGAGGCGCCTTGGCCGCCGCCGAGGAACCCGACCACGAGCAGTGTCAGGCCCGGGATGATGACGAAAAGAGGCCAGCCGTACTGCGTCAGGTCGATGCCAAACAGGACGATGCCGAGCGCGAAAAGACCGACCACGACCAGCACGACGCCGAGCGCCGCGCTCGATCCCCCGCTGCGCCTCCGCTCGGGTGCCTGAGCCGTGGGAAACACCGGTGGGGGCGGCACCGCCGGCGCCAGGACCGGGGTCGATTCCGTCGGCACCGGTGCAGAGGGCTCGTTGCTTTCGATCGATGTCTCGGCAGCCACAGGTTCCGTCACAACTTCGCGGGACTCCTCCGCCGCGGGCGGGTCGCTCCATTTCGGCGCGAAGATGTCGGGGCTGCCGGCGAGGAGGTCCGGGCTGACGTGCACCATGTCCTCTTTGGCAGCGGCATCGCCGGCGGCTGAGGTCGTGCCTTCTTCGCCGGCAGGTTGGTCCGTTCCGGCCGCCGTCTTACCGAGGCTCGCTCGCTTTCGCTTGCTCATGACGGCACAGCTTAACCGGCCCCAACACCCACAGGTTTCCTTAAGAAACTGCGGGCTCCGTGGCTCAATTCACGATCCTGAACATCGGGTTCACCGGTCCGTGTCCGCGGCCCACCTCGAGCGAGCTCTCGATCGCTGCAGTGATGAAAGCTTTGGCCTCGTGCACGGCGGCCAGCTCGTCGGATCCTTTGGCGAGGCCCGCGGCGAGCGCCGCGGAAAATACGCAGCCGCTGCCATGTGTGTTCTGTGTGGCCACGCGCGGGCTCTGAAGCTCGAAGAGCTGGGCGCCATCGAAGTAGTGGTCGATCGAAAGGTGCTCATCCGCATGCCCGCCTTTGACGACCGCCGCGCGGGCGCCAAGCGAGACGAGGTCGCGCGCCGCCTGGCGGCGTTCGTCCAGCGTTCGAATCGGCCTGCCGAGCAGAACCTCGGCTTCAGGGAGGTTCGGCGTGACCACGGCGGCCAGCGGAAGCAGCCGCTGCCGAAGCGCGTCCACCGCGTCGTCCCGCAGCAGCCGGGCGCCGCCTTTTGCCACCATCACCGGGTCGACGACCAGGTTCCTGATGCCGTACAGCTCGACCGCGCGGGCGACCACGTCGATGATCTCGGCGCTCGCGAGCATGCCTGTCTTTGCGGCTTGCGCGCCGATGTCTTGCATCACAGCTTCGATCTGCGCGAACACGAGAGCCGGCGGGATTTCCATGATGTCGCTGACACCGAGCGTGTTCTGCGCAGTGATTGCGGTGATGGCCGATGTGCCGTGCACGCCTAACACTGCGAATGTCTTCAGGTCGGCCTGAATCCCCGCTCCCCCGCCGGAATCGGAGCCCGCGATCGTGAGCGCGACGGGCATTTTCACGCTGACCTCACGCTGTGCCCGGTCCAGTACACAGCAGCTGCGACGGTGACGCTCACCAGGCCGCTCAGGTCAGCTCCGTGCAGAGAGTCAACCAGGCCACCGTTGAAGAACCCATGCGCAGGGACAAGGTTGCTGAACAGGTTGTCGTAGTTCACGAACAAAAGGCTGGTCGCAGTGCCGGCGAGCCAGGCGACCAGGGCGAGGCATGGCTTCGGCCGGCGCTCAAACAGAAACAAGCTCAACAGGACGACCGCCGCCCATGCGGGAGCCCACAGATACGTGAGGATGAGGAAGTCTTCGTACGCGACGTGGAAGTCGCTGATCAGCACCGCATATGCTGCGAGCGCAGCTCCTAGAACGCCACATCCCAGGGCCGTCTGCCACCGGCGCAGCCTGATACCCATCGCAAGCGAGACCAGGCCGGCCGTGTAAACGTCGAGGTAGTTGGCCCATATCTCGCCAAGCACCACGAACATGAAAAACGGAACCGCCACCCATACGGGTGCATGTTCGCTGATGACGGCGAGCACCCCCTGACCCGCCGCGAGCTTGACGTCGATCGTCGGCAAGAGGAGCCCGAACAGCCCGAGCCCGAGCATCGGCAGCATGACCCCCACCACGGGCCAGAAGGTGACGGCCCCGGTGCGGCTCGAGGCCGGAAGGTACCGGGAGTAGTCGCTCGCGAACGGATACCACGATGCGACCAACGCAAAGCAGGTCATGAACCCGAGGACGAAAGCGCCGGGGTAGTCGGCGCCTGATGCCGTGGCGCTGAAGTTCCATTTGAACTGCGGGGCGAGGAAGACCAACAGCGACAGCGACAGCGCGGCGAACGCGATCGCGCCGTATTTCTCGAGCACCTTGATCGTCTGATGGCCGTAGATCGCCACCGCGACGCTGATCGCTGCGATCACGATGACGAGGGCGAACGTCACCCAACGATTGCCTGATCCGATCAGCTGTGCGCCGGCCTGCGCCGCGATCACGCAGTCGACGGCGAACCAGCCGACCGCGAGAAAGAGCGTTAGCGCGGCGCCCAGGTACGAGCCCCTTAGGCCGAAGATTCGTCGCGTGTAGACGATCTGAGGTTGACCAGAGCGAGGACCGGTGTTGCTGAGCAAGCCGAGGATTACGGCTGCAGCGACAGTTCCAAGCGTCGTGGCGAGCAGGCCATCCCACACGCCGAGCCCGTAATAGGTCGTCAAAAGGCTCGCCGTGAAAAGGCTTGCGTAGTTGATGAAGGCGCCTGCCCAGAGGAATGCCAGCTCGCGTGGCGCGCCATGTCTCTCGGCGGCAGGAATCGAGTCGATGCCGCGGCTCTCGACTTTGCCGAAAGAATCCGAATCGACGGCTTGAGCGGCGATGTCGCTCGTCAATCTCCCTCCGCTGGCATTACCCAGTTCAGGTTCATGCGGTCGGCGCCACGGCGCCCTCTCAGCCCGTTCTTACACGAGCTCCCGCTGAGGAGCGATCTTACCGGGCTTTACGACTCGCGCCAGGGGGCAGGGAGGAGGTATGCAAGGATGCGGTAGACGTCGGGGTTGAGGGCGAGCCCGATATGGCTTCCATTCACCTCGACGGCGTTGACGTCTGGTCGCAGGCAAGCTTTCCAATTGACGACGCCGTCGGAGCGCGAGTAGATCGATGTCGTGGGCACACGCGGCGTGGAGGCCAGGTCCCGCAGAAAACGCGCCTCAACGGACGCGGGGTGTCCGTACCGGAAAACGTTGTAGATATGCGCTGCGCGGACGCCAGCCATCGTGAGTGGGTGGACGTCGAACGGATCTTGCAGCGGTGACCCGAGCGTGATCACCTGCTCTACAAGGTCCGGCTTCCGGTGCGACAGCACCTTGGCGAGAACGCCGCCGCGGCTGTGGCCGACCAACGAGACTCGTGCGCCTGTCTTCCGGTGCAGCTCGATCAGCGCGTCGATCAGCGGCCTCAGCATCACCTCCGAGTAAGTGACATTGAAGGCGACGCCGGCCACCCTCGGCCGGTAGCCGATCCGCCGCAACCATTGAAACGGTGTGTGCAGCGTCCAATCTCCCGCGAGGAAACCAGGCACGAGCATGACCGGCTTTCCGAGACCCGGCGGGACCTCGACCCCACGGAAGACCGGGTCGCGGATCAGACGGAGGTATTCGAGGTAGACCCGGCTCTCGAGCCAAATCGGTGGGATCGGGTCCCATCGACCCAGGCGGCGATTGTCAGGCACCATCGAGGCCGCTATCCCCAGCCGGCTGCGACGTCTGTCGTGATGATCTTCTCGGACGCTTGCCAAAGTGATGCTTGAGTGTTTCTCCGTTACGAAACCGAGGCGGTCTTATGGCGCAACGCGTCAATCCTACTCGTAGGGATGCCCTAAAGAGAGAACTCCTGAAGCCATTCTTGTCAGGATCTCCGCGACTGCCGAGGGTGAGCGCCGGCCGCCCTTGTGTAGGCGGTCGAAAGCCTGGAACGAGGTCACGATCCCGATCACGTCCTCCGCCTCCTTGATCGAGCAACCAGGCCTGAGCTGGTCGCCGGCCGCAAGCCTCTCCGTCAGGCTGCGGTCGTGCTCGGAGTCTTCACCAGCCCACGCGGCGTGCTCTTGGAGGCGACGGTAGAGGGACGGATCGGCAGCCCAGGTGGCGCAGGCGTGTCCGATTCGCGATCTCAGCTGCGTGCGACCATCGGGGTCGTGCCCGGCCGGCGGTGTGGCATGGCTCGCCCTGGCGTCGGCGGTTAGAGCCTCGAGCAATCCCGCTTTGGAGCCGAACTGGTTGTAGAGAGTGATCCGCGAAACTCTGGCCCGCTGGGCCACCTTGCCGACGCTGAAGTCATGACCAAGCTCGGTGACGAGGTCGCGCGCCGCGGCGAGGATGGTCGATCGGGTGAGGCCGACCGCCTCCTGTCGCCGGCCCAAACGGTAGGCTCGGGGGCTCATGAAGTTAGTTTAACAGTCTGACTGTTCAATCAATTTGCGCTGGGGCCTTTGAGTTCATCGCGGCATAAGTCCGGACCTTGGTGGGCGGACGACCTACCATCGCAGCCTGTGAAGCTTTGGGACCCCCTCGCGCTGCGCGAACTGTCGGCGCTGCTGCGCGACCCGATCTTTCGAGGCCGCGGCGTGCCTCACGGGGACGGCCGGCCCGTCCTGCTGATTCCTGGGTTCCTTTCCGGCGACTGGTCGCTCCGCATGATGCAGAGCTGGCTCGACCGCATCGGCTACAAAAGCTACCTGTCGGGCATTCTCTTCAACGTCCACCACTCGGAGCGGTTGCTGGCCGGTCTGCGACATCGTCTGCTTGAGATCGAGGCGGAGACGGGATCTCGGGTCAGTGTGGTGGGACACAGCCGCGGCGGCCTGCTGGCCAAGGTCCTGTCGCAGCGGAGGCCGCAGAGCGTCGAGCAGGTGATCACGCTGGGCGCTCCGCTCGCCGACTGGACCGACCTGGCGTTGGTGACCCACCACGCGGTGGGGGTTGTCCGTACCGCCAACGAGATCGCGTTCGGCCGCAGGTTCAATGCCGAAGGACGCTTTTCTCACGATTTGAGCCTGCCGCCGGCCGTGCCGGCGACTTCGATTTACACCCGCTCAGACGACGTGGTGAACTTTCGCTCTTGCCTCCGACCCGACATTCCGGCGATCTCCGTTTGGGGCAGCCATAACGGATTGGTGATCAACCCCGAGGTGTACCGCCTGCTCGGCCGCCTGCTTGCGCGCCCTCGCCGTTCGGTTGGGTTGCCGGCCTGATCGCGGCGGCGATCGCGTTGGCGCTGGCCGCTGCCGCCCTGCACGGCACGTGGAACATCCTCGTCAAGGTGAGCGGCGATCCGATGGCCACGTTTCGGCGCGCGACGATGGCAGCGGCGCTGATCGTCACTCCGCCGACCGCGGTGGTATGGCTGCTCGCCGGGCGGCCGGGCATATCGGCCGCAGCGGCCGGGTGGTGTGCGCTCTCGGTCACATTTGAGCTGGCCTACATCTGGCTCCTCTCAGCCGCGTATCGGCGCGGAGAGCTGTCGGCCGTCTACCCGATCGCGCGTGGTTCGGCTCCGCTTCTGGCCGTCGGCGCCGGGCTGGGCCTGCTCAATGAAAAGCTGACTGGAGCGCAGCTCATCGGGGTCGCGCTTCTTCTGCTGGGAATCCTCGCCGTCACCCTCTCTCAGTCCAGCGGTCGGGCCACGGTGCCCGCCCTCCTCACCGGAGTCGCGATCGCGGCCTACACAGCGGTCGATCGTGTCGGCGTTCGCCTGTCGACGCCATGGCTGTACGGCTGGCTGCTGGTGGTTCTGCTCGCGGTGAGCTTGCCTGTCTCGATGTGGATCGGCGACAGGCTGACCGCCGTACGTGGCGCGGTGGTCGATCGAGCCGCCGCAGCCCGACCGCCGGGCCTTTGGAACGCCATCGTGATCGGGATCTTCATGTGGGGAGGCTATTTGCTCGTGCTCTGGGCGCTGAGCCTCGCCCCGCTGTCGGTCGTCGCGCCTGTACGTGAGACGGCTGTGGTCGGCGTGGCGGTTTGGGGAGTGTGGAGGTTGCGCGAAACCAGGGGCGCGGCGATGAAATTGTCGGGTGCGCTGGCCACCCTGGTGGGGGTGGCTCTACTCGCCCTTTGATCTGCAGGAACGACCGCATTCCGAGTGGTAAGGTAGATCGGTCGCCCGGATGGCGGACGATGTGCGCCGCGGTCGTCGAAACTTCTCGAAAGGGCCCGTGCGTTCGCGACATTTCTTTCGAGAAGGGAGTGAGGGGAGATGCCGACAGGCACCATCAAGAAGTTGGTCTCCGACCGCGGATTCGGGTTCATCGCCGCCGAGGACGGGCGGGAGTATTTCTTCCACCGAAGCGGGCTTGATCCGGCCGTGAACTTCGACTCGCTGGCGGGCGGGGAGCGGGTCAGCTTCGAGATCGAGCCGAGCCAGAAGGGCCCGCGCGCGAACCGAATCAAGCTCGCTTAGGCACTGTGACGTTGCCGGTCGCAGTTAGCGGCCGGCTTTCTGTTCGATGAAGGCTCCGCTCGACTCGTTTGAAATCGTCCCTCGTGGCGATTACTCGCTCGAGGAAGGCGCCACATTCATCGGCGCCTGGCACCGTGCTCCCTCAGAAGGCGGCGGCCCGGAGGGGCACCTCCACCTTGCGTTCCTCACCGACGGCGACTGGACGCCTGTCGGTGTCTGCCTGAGGCAGGATACGGGCGGCCACGTGCTCGGGACCGTCCACGGCGACGCGCCGGTGGAGCTCGTCGTCAAACAGGTACAGCGAATCCTCAGCCTGGACGTCGACGGGGGTGGGTGGCCGGAGGTCGGGCGGCGCGACCCGGTGGTGGCGAAGCTCCAGCGAATGTTCCCGGGATTCAGGCCGGTCAACTGGTCGAACGCCTATGAGGCAGCCGCGTGGTGCATCATCTCGTCGCGCATCTCAATGCGTCAGGGCCAGGGCGTCAAAGAGAGGATGTCACGTGAGCTTGGCCAACGGATCGACATTCACGGACACGGGCTCTGGACGTTCCCGGCTCCGGCTCAGCTGGCGCACCTCGAGAAATTTTCTGGACTGTTCGGTCGCAAGGTGGAATACCTCAACGCGCTCGGCCGCGCCGCACTTTCCGGCGAAGTTGACACCGAGGCGCTGCGCGCGCTGCCGCGTGAGGAATCGCTAAAAAGCCTCGAAACACTGCCAGGAATTGGCCCATTCGGGTCGCAGCTCGTGCGCCTGCGGGCGTTGACCGCCGTGGACGAGCTCCCGACCCAGGAACCGCGCCTGATGGGCGCGATTCGAACCGCGTACGGCCTCGCACGCGACCCTGACCTCGAGACGCTGGAGCAGCTGGCCGAAAAGTGGTCGCCCTACCGGATGTGGGTGTGTGTCTGCCTGCGGCGGACGCTGGAGGGCGGCGCCGTGATGACGCATTCAAGCGCAGCCAAAGAGTCTTAACAGCGGCCAGGGGTATGTCTGCAGAGCTCAGCGCGAGGCGCTGCGCACCAGCACCATCGCCGCCACCCAGAACAGCGAGCCGGCGATCAGCAGCACCCACATCGTCCACGTGATCAGCGAGAGCTCGACCAGCGCTCCAAAGATGCACATCGTCGCGGCGCCCGCGAGAAGAAAGGCACCCGGGAAGAGAATCCAGGCCGAGTACCAGGGAGGCTGCACTGCGTCCCCGCGATCGAACAGCTTTCCAGTGCCGAACACGACCCCGGAAACCGCTACCGCGGGCAATGCGAGGCCGATCGCCCACCCGGGCTGGACAGCGCCGGCAGCGGCCCCGAGCAGGGGTTGAATTCCGGCCGCGGCCAGGGCCGACGGCACCGCAAACGCCAGCAGCCTGAGCATCGCGCTCGCCGGCGGCACTAGGAGGTGGGCCCGGAGATGCCGACCGGATCTTTGACGTCTAGGCAGCCCATCTTCACCACCATCAGCCAGGAAGCAATGGAACCAGCGCGGGCAGGGTGAAGACCGGCTGCGTTTGGATCACGCCAAACTGGACGTCGCGGTACTCTGAAGGTTGCGACAGCTGGGTCATGAATGAATCGTTGAATGCATTGGCACGTTGCTCCAAACCTGCGGCGGTGGTGATGCCCCCCGCATAAGGCTGCCGCGGGAGTCCGGAGGAGAGGTCCGTCGAGTTGTAAAAGTCATAGCTGCCGTAGACCGAGGTCCCGGCATATGAGTAGATCGCGACGCCGAGGGTCTGATTTCCGCGCGCGGACGGCGCGAGGACCCGCCGAATCTGAGCCAGGGAGTCGTCCGGATAGTTCAAGAAGGCGCCCATCCCCGTCACCACTCGATTGGCGAAACCCGAGTCCTTTTCGAAGTTCAGCCATCGATCGAACCAGACCTTCTCGCGCCCGATCCAATCGCTGTCGTAATTCATCGGCACACCGAAGTCGATGTAGCCCTTAGCGAGCCAGCTGCTCCAGTCCTGGAAGACTGACGTGTATGCAGAGGTGTGGATCCAATCGGCAGCGGTCACCGGTCCACCACCGAAGCAGATGAGCGCCGCGCTGAGCTTCACGGATGGTTTCTGCTGCTGCAAGTCGGCGTGCAGGTCGCGCACGAACGCAGTCACGCGGTCGCGACGCCACGCTTGCCAACGAGCATCCTCAGGAGCCGGCGTGCTGGTCGCGCCGGTGTCGTGCTTGTACTGAGCCAGTGAGGCCGGCGTGTAGCCCCACGTCGCGCCCGCATAGCGGACGAAGTCCATGTGTACGCCGTCCAAGTCGTAGTTGAGCGCAACGTCCATGAAGATCTTGTGCGTGTACGCCTGGACCTCAGGAATGCCGGGGTCAAGGTATCCACCGGTTGCGCCGTCGTTGGTGAGATTGACCCAATCGGGGTGCTTCCGATATACGCCGCTCTCCTCGCCGGCGAAGAACGTGTTGAGCCACGCGTGGACCTCGATCCGAGGGCTTGACGCATGTGCGAGCTGGATCACATATCCGAGCGGATCGAACCCCCGGGACCCCGTGATGTCAGTTGCGCGGGGTTCGTCAGGAGACCGGTTGAAATACGCGTCGCCTCGCTTTCGCACCTGAACGATGAGCGCGTTCAAATTTGCCCGGTGCGCGTCAGCGACCAGCTTCTCAACTTGAGCCCGTGACTTGATGCCGTCGTTGAACGCGTCGACCCACATCGCCCGGTACTGAGGCGCGCCGTACACGATTGGAGTTTCGGACGGTGTGGGCGAAACTAGGGGCGAAGGGGAGGGCAGCGCCGGCGGCGAAGGCGAAGTGGCGATCGCGGCTTGCGAGCCAGGCGCGCAGCCGCTTACAACCACCACCAGAAACAGGGCCCGACCGAGGTTCAGTCTCAAGCGGTCGCGAACAATACGTGGTTCCGGCCGGTGGTTTCGATCGCACCCGGGTGTTCGCGCCGCAGTGTTGCGATCGCATCCTCGGTGAATTGCCGGCGACGGTCGGCGTCGACGCCATCCAGCCGCGCCGCGCAGTCCCACCAGCTGGTGAACATCAACACCATCTGCTCGGCTGAGGTCCAGCGCACCGTCTCCTCGATCACCTCAACGTCGGCCGAAGCGAATCCTGCGTCGAGCGCCGCCTGAGCGAATTGTTTCCTGTCGGCGATGGCATCCCGAGTTGGACTCTGGTCGATGGCAACTGGTGCAGGACCAAGCCAGCGATCGGCCACCGCGTCCAGCACCGTCCACGTCGATGCGACGGTCCGTTCGACCGGGACGCTCGCCGCGAACCGTGCCTTCGGACCCAGCACGCGTCGCGCCTCACGAAGCGCTATGGGCAGCCGGGGCGCGAACTGAAGGCCGTGTCCGCAGGCAGCAGCGTCGAATGACTCATCCTCGAATGAAAGCTGCTCGATGTCCATCACCTCAAACCGCGAATTGGATACGCCGGCGGCTCTGGCCAGCTCGATCATCCCGGGAGCGAGGTCCACACCAACCACCTCTCCGCCGGGCGAGACCTGCAGCGCGAACCGGCGGGTCAGGGTTCCCGGTCCGCAGGCGAGGTCCAGCACGCGCATTCCCGGCTTCGCCGCGACGAGCTCGATGACCCGAAGCCGGCCGAGTGCTTCACCGCGCTCCATGATGTCCTCGAGGCGCCGCTCATAAGCGAGCGCGTGGCGGCTGAACACAGCCGGAAAGAGGTCCTTGGATTTCAAGGGCTGAGATTGTGCCACTCTCGCTCTAGCCACATCGCCGCCCGCAGCGTCTCAGCGTTGGTTCGACCGACCACCTGCATGCCGACAGGGAGTCCCGCAACCGGCGCGGGCACGGTGACCACCGGCTGGCCGGAGGTGTTGAAGGGACGCGTGAACCGCGTCAGCGGTTCGCGCACCTCGTCGCCCGCCTCAACGCGTGGGGCAACGATCGCGGTGGCCGGCAGCAGGAGTGCGTCGATGCCGTCCATCGCGAGCTCAGCCTCCGCGACCAGCTGCGAGCGCTCCCGCATGGCTTCCACGTAATCGACCCCGGGGACACCGAGGCCCCGCTTGAGGTGAGCCAGGACGTCGGCGCCGTACTTCTCCGGACATTCGGCGACCCAACGGCGGTGAAATGTCGCCGCCTCGACCAACAGGATGGTCAGCCCGGCCCGGAACAGGCGGTCGCGATCGACGAAGTCGATCTCCGGCCATCCCTGGGACACCAACCGCCAGGCGCGTTTGGTCGGCTCGTCCAGGTCCGCGACCCATCCCCGGGGCACAGCGACTCGAGGCCGATCGAGGCTTCCTGTGGACACCGCCTCGCCCGACATCATCGTGAACGCACGCGCGACCGTGCTCACGTCCGGGGCCATCGGGCCCAGCGTGTCGAGCGACCAGCTGAGCGGGATGACGCCCGAGATGTCGATGCTGCCGAGCGCCGGCTTGAATCCGACCACGCCGCAGAGCGACGCCGGAACCCGGATCGACCCGCCCGTATCGCTGCCGACGGCCCAGTCGCACATGCCGGCGGCTACCGCCACCGCCGAGCCGCCCGACGATCCGCCCGCCACACGCGTCGGGTCGTGCGGGTTGCGAACGGCCCCGTAATGCGGGTTGTTGCTTGTCACGCCGAAGGCGAACTCATGCAGGTTGGTCTTGCCGACGATCACGCAGCACTCGCGCCGGATGCGACTCACCGCCGGAGCATCGTGCTCGGCGGGCTCGTTTGGAAGAACGACGCCCCCGGCCGTGGTGACCATGCCGGCCACATCGACCAGGTCTTTGACCGCGACCACCGTCCCGACCCCATCCTCGCTCGAGATCGAGATGAAGGCATGGAGGTCGGCTTGCTCCTCGATGCGCCTGCGCGCCTCACGCAACTCCATATGGCAATTCTCGGGTGTCTTACGTGCCCGGGGAGTTATCCTCCGACACTGATGTCAGCGACGGTCGGTTCCCTCACCCCCAACCTGGCGTGGAACAAGGTCGACGTGCTCACCCAATACCAGCGGATTACAGCTGAGATCCAGGTTCGGGCTCGCCTGCGCGAGACCATGAACGACCCAGAGCCGCTGTTCCATCTTCGAAACGTGAGCGCGGAGCCGCTGCTGCCGGGCGCCGTACCCCTCAACGGTGTGCCGGAGGGGTTGTTCAACAAGGGCATGATCGGCGGGATTCGCACGATCGATCCTGAGCCCCCGCTGCCGGACCAGGTGATCGAGCTCATCCGCCGCTACGTGATGTTTCAGGCGGCGACGTTCATGGTCACGGGCGCCGCCGAGTTCCCAAAGGTCACCGAACCGGCAATGCACAACGAGATCCTGCTCAAGTCCCGGTTCATGCCGATGGTCGACGTGACCGTCACGGTGTTCGGGGTTGCCGGCAAAAGCTGGACGCAGCCGACGATCCTGGTCAACCGCGACCACATGCTTGCGCTGTATCTGGGGTGACTTATCGGTTGGCGGTTACCGCCAACTATTAGCTGACGCGAAAGATGGCATTGAGACCAGAGGCCACCACCACAGCTGCGAGCGCGAGACCGAGCAACGTGCTTACCCCAAGCAAGACACCGATCCCGGCCGTCCCGGCGTCCAGCGGCTCAATCGGAGCCCGGTCACCTTCCTGTTGGCCCGTGAGCCGAGCCCACAACACGGAGAACAAGAGACCGAACGCGTTGATGGGCCGGGCCGTCGCCGGCTGCGATCCCCCGGCCGGATTGATGGCAGCTCCTGGTCCAGCTCCGCTTTCGCCGGTGCCTCCGCCGGTGCCTCCGCCGGTGTCGCCGCCGGGCTCGCCGGCCTCCACGTTCGCCTTGATGCACGCAGCCATCTCGTTGACGATCCGCCGCGACACGTCTTCCATCACTCCGCGCCCGAACTGCGCCACGCGCCCGGCCACGCTGTAGTCGGTCACGATCTTCACCACCGAGCCGGCCCCTTCGGGTTGCACGCTCATGTGCGCTTTGGCCCGAGCAGATCCGGGACCGGTCGTTTCCCGACCTTCAGCCTCGAGCGTGGCGGTGCGCTCGCTGTCGTTGCGATCCGCGATCTTGGCCGTGCCGTTGTAGGCGACCGTGATCGGGCCGACCTTCACTTTGACCTTGCCTTTGAAAGTGCTGGGGTCGACCACTTCCGACAGCTCAGCGCCGGGCACGCAGCCGACGATTTTGTTGACGTCCAGCAGGTAGGCGAACACCCGATCTGGAGGCGCGCCGACGCTGAACGAATTTTCTAGTTGCATTTCGCCGCTAAAAGTAGCGCAATAGACAGGTTCGCCTTCAGCTCGCCTGGTCGACCAACACGGTCCCGGGTGCCGCCGCCCTTCAGGGGGCAACAGTCCACAGGGAATTGGAGGAGCGTATGAAGCACAAGGTCGCGACGACAGTCAACGGGAGCCGGCACGAGCATGAGGTCGAGCCACGGCTATTGCTCGTGCATTACCTGCGCGATGTGGTCGGTCTGACGGGCACCCACATCGGGTGCGACACGAGCCAGTGCGGCGCGTGCACCATCCTGGTCGACGGCAAGGCCGTCAAGAGCTGCACGATGTTCGCCGTCCAGGCCGAAGGCCGCAGCCTCACCACGATCGAAGGCATGGCGAAGGATGGAGAGCTGCATCCGCTGCAGCAGGCCTTCTGGGACGAGCACGGACTCCAATGCGGCTACTGCACACCGGGCTTCATCATGGCCGCGGCGTACCTCCTCGATCAGAACCCAAACCCAACGGAGGATGAGATCCGCAGGGGCCTGGAAGGCAACCTCTGCCGGTGTACGGGCTACGTGAACATCGTGAAGTCGGTACAGGCCGCGGCGAAGACGATGGGCGGTGCTCACGCCAAGCCGGTCGAGG
>JBGPYE010000022.1:0-10244 GCA_041493095.1 Candidatus Dormibacteraceae bacterium | reverse complement strand
CGGATCTCCATCGGCAGGAGGAGATCGTAGAGGAGGCCTGAAGGTGGGCGGTATCATCAACTACTCGGCCGGCGTTTTCGTGGGCCCGTGGCGCAGTTGGGAGCGCGTCTGACTGGCAGTCAGAAGGTCAGGGGTTCGAATCCCCTCGGGTCCACCAAATTTTTGAGCTATTCGAAGGCACAAGCACGGGCGTCGCAACCCATGGAAAGTTGCTGATCTTCTTACGCTCAGGCGCGTAGAACTAGATCAATTTCAAAGGAGGTCTTCTATGAAGGACCAGGTTCGTGGCAAGGCGGAAGAGATCAAGGGCAAGCTCACCGGCGATCGCGGCGAAGAGATGAAGGGTAAGGCGAGGCAAGCTGTCGGGAACGTCAAGCGCACCGTCCGCGACGTCAAAGAGGACGTACGTAACCAGGCCAATGGGAACCGAAACTCACGGTAGAGAAGCTACATCGCTAAACACTGGGGGTAAACCAAAGTGATCCATTTACTAGTCGTCGCGGCAGTCATCCTTTTCGTCCTCTGGCTCTTGTTCCATGCGGCGGGTGCGCTGGTCAATCTGCTCTGGATCGCCATAGTCATCCTCGCCGTTATTTGGCTCGTGGGTCTGGTCCGAGGCCGCAGGACTTAACAACACAGGACCGGATCAAACGGCTACACGCCGACAGCAGTTTCCACGCAGTGGTTCGGGGGAGTTACTGAAGCGGGAACGGCGGCTGCCACCAGTGCGGCATGTCGTCGACCTCGATCGCGCTCACCCATTTCACCCACCAGAAGCCTCGCCCGTCCGGCACGACCAGCCGCGCTGGAAAGCCGTGCCCGGGGTCGAGAGGCTGGCCGCCGAAACGTGTGGCGAGCAGAAGCGAGCTCGCCCGCTCGATCGGGAAGCGGCGGTCGTAGCCAGTGGACGAAACGATGCGGACGCTCATGCCGTCGGTCTTGCCGATCAAGCGATCGAGCCGGACGCCGGCCCATTCCTGGGTCGAGAAGAAGCCGCCTGTACAGTCCAGCGTCGCTGTCATCCGGTCGTCGAAGGCGAACAGTTCGTCATACGCCCAGTCACGTCCACCCGCCATCAGACGCCACGCACTTGAGTCGATCTGCGGAATCTCATCCAGAATCCACGAGCTGACCGGCATCAGCCCTGGCTCAAATGAGCCGGCCTCGTACGAACCGGTGAAGCGACGTGCGGCGCCAGCCATGCCCGTCGCCCTGATCATCACCTCGCTGGCCGCGTAAGCCACGGCAGCTCCGGCGACCACGGCACCGGCGCGAAGGATGCCGCGCCGGGAGAGGTCGGTGGGGCGGACGCGGACACGCCGCGCGACGACATGCCAGATCGCCAGCGGTACCGCTGCGATCGCCGCTCCAACGTGAAATTCCATCGCGGTGAGTGACTGCCAATAGACGAGCGCGCCACTCGAGTGCAGGAGACCGGCGACCAGCGAGACCAGCACGAGCACACCGAGAAGCACCGACGCCCACCGGCCCGGCCGAGGCCGGCCGAGCCCGCGCCGGGCGATCATCGACTTCCAGGGAAGCAGGGCTAAGATCGCAAAGCCTCCAAGCGCGTGGGCGATGAGAGCCCATCGCGCGGGCGCAGTCGCGAATGCGAACGCGAGCCAGCCAGTGGCGAAAGCGACGCCCAGGAAGCCGAGCAGGGCGAGGTTGGTGCGCGCCCCGCGCGCGATGGCCACCGGTCGCCGCGCCAGCGCCCCCATCGGCTGAGCCTACGGCGGGGCGAATGGGGTCGGCAAGCACAAACCTCGATGGCCGCGGACAGGGATCTGGCGAATTCGCCGTTATCCATGGTGTATTGCGCCCGATCCTCGAGTTCGCTGGGGTGACTCGAGCGTACGGAACTCGCCTTGCGCTCGATGACGTCAGCCTGGCACTGGAGCCGGGTGAACTTGCGTTCCTGGTCGGACCCAGCGGAGCCGGCAAGACCACCCTGCTCAAGCTGATCAACCGCGAGATCCGCCCAAGCGCGGGTCGGGTCTGGGTGGATGGCCTCCCCGCAGATTGCCTGAAGGCGTCCCGTGTGTCAGAGCTCCGCCGGCGCGTCGGGGTCGTCTTCCAGGACTACAAGCTTCTGCCCCGGCTGACGGCCAAAGAGAATGTCGCCTTCGCGCTCCAGGTCGGCGACCTGCGCGTCTCGGACAGCGAGGCATCGGAGCGCGCTCTTGACGCGCTGGAGGCAGTAGGTCTAGGCGACCGCGGCGACGCCTTTCCGCACCAGCTCTCGGGTGGCCAGCAGCAGCGTGTGGCGGTCGCGCGCGCGGTGGTCGCGCAGCCACCTCTTCTGATCGCCGACGAGCCGACCGGCAACCTCGATGTCGACACGTCGTGGGAGATGATGGATCTGTTCGCCGACATCGCAGCCTTCGGCACGACGGTCCTTATCGCAACCCACAACGTCGAGATCGTGCGGCGCCTTCAGCGGCGCGTCGTGACCCTCGTGCACGGACGCCTCGTGCGCGACCAGCCAGCGGGCCGGACCGGGAGGATGGCATGGCTGGCATCGTCCTGAAGGGCCGCTTCCCACAACGGCAGCTGGTTCAGGTCGTCGCGAACAACGTCTTCCGCTACCTGTTCCGAGGCGCCGCTCGCAGCTGGATCCGGAACATGGGCAGCGCCGCGCCGGCGCTCAGCTCGATGACGCTGCTCCTTCTGCTCTCTGGCGTGGTCGGGCTGGTCGGATTCGCGCTCTACAACCTCGAAACCATCCAATCCGCAGAGGCTTCATTGCTTCACGTGTACGTGCGCGACGACGCCAGGTCCGCTGATGTCGACTCGCTGTGGGATCGTCTCGCCGCCGACCCGCGCGTCGCCAGCGTCACCTACACGACGAGAGCAGAAGCTTTGACGAGGGCACAGAAAATGCCGGGCCTGCCGCAGCTGGCCGCAGCCAGCGACAGCAACCCGTTTCCGGCCAGCCTCGACGTGCGCGTTAAGAACATCGATGACGTGGCCGCGATCGACAGGTTGGTCAGGTACGAAATCGCCGTGGACCCGGTGTATTCGACCTCGTATGACCGAGGCGCTTACCAGCGGATCCAGGCGTTTCTGCTTGGGGCCGCCGTGGCCGGTTTCGCATTCCTCGCACTGCTCGGGTTCGTCGCGGTAACCGTGACCATGAACAGCATTCGGGCCGCGATCCACTCGCGGCGCGACGAGGTCACGATCATGCAGCTCGTGGGCGCGCCGCGCTGGATGGTGCGCGGGCCGTTCGTCATCGAAGGCGCGATCACCGGCGCTCTGTCCGGCGCGGTCGCCGGTCTAATCGTTTTCGCGTTGACCGTAGCCGGCCTCGCCGCCGGATCAAGCGCGTTCGCCCAGTTCGCCCCGGGCGTGACAGCCACCGTGGCGGCCATCGCAGCTGCGATCGTGTTCGCCACCGGTCTCGGTCTCGGGTCGGGTTCGTCACTCATCAGCGTGCGGCGGCACCTCGAGTCGTGAAGCTCCGCAGACTGCTGTTCGCACCCGTCATGGCGCTGCTCCTGCTCGGCCTCGGCTCCGGCGCCAGCGCCGACACCAGCCAGCCCGATCCCGCGCAGCAGCAGGCGGTGATCGACCAGATCCGTGCGCAGCTCGGAAGCAACCTCGCCGACGCGATGGCCGCCCAGCAGCAGCTGCGCCAATCGCTCGTCGACAACGCCAATCAGCAGCGAGACGTTCAGGCGAAGATCGTCGACGCGGAAGCGAAGATCGCCGCGCTCGAAGTCCAGATCGCCGACGCTCAAAGGCTCGAAGCGTTTCTCGCACAGCGAATCGCCACCGAGCGAGCGCAGCTCCGCCAGCTGGCGCGAGCCGTCTACATGCAGCCCGGCTCAGTGCTCGTCGTCCTCGCTGAGGCGCACAGCTTGAGCGATCTTCTGACACGGGTCGCCGACCTCAACGTGGCCGGGTCACGCGCGGCTGAGCTGAAGACCTCGCTTGCGCACGACCTCGTCGAGATTGAGGTCCAGCGCCAGAAGGAGCAGGACGCGCGCGATGAGCAGATCAAGCAGCGCACTGAGCTCGAGTCCGAGCTGACGCAGCTGCGGACGTTGCAAGCGCAGCAGGAAGTTTCGATGGCCCAGCTGGAGCAGAAGATCGCCCAGACGCGCAGCGAGCTCTACCTGCTCAACCGACAGTCCGCGCAGCTGGCGCAGGCGGTCACCGACATGCTGCAGCAGCAGCAGGACGCGATCATCGCCGCCGCCATGCAAGCGGTCTGGACGCAGGTGCAGCTGTGGAGCCAGTCGAACAACGTCGGACAGATTCCGACGAGTGTCGGGCATTCGACGCAGTACCGATTCATCTGGCCCGAACCACAAGCGCAGATCTCGCAGCGCTTCGGGCCCAGCACGTACTGGTTCGAACCTGCCTATGGCAGCTACCCGCATTTCCACACGGGCATCGACATGGTCGAGCCTTTCGGCTCGCCAGTATTTGCGGCCGACGATGGCGTGGTTGCGCTGACCGGGGCTTCGAGCAGCGGCTACGGAAACTTCGTCGTCATCGCCCACTCCGGCGGCCTGGACACCCTTTATGGCCACCTGTCGACCGCGTTGGTCAAAGTCGGAGACAAGGTCACGCAGGGACAGGCCGTCGGACTCGAGGGATCGACTGGAAACTCGACCGGTGCGCACCTGCACTTCGAGCTGCGAATCAACCAGAAACCAGTTGACCCGACCCCCTACCTGCCGCCAGGACCGCCCTCGGCCTTCAAGGCCTAGCGAGGCGGCGGCAAAGAAACCAGGACGGCGGCAGCAAGCAGCACGGCGCTAAGCGCAACCAGCTCCCCGCGCCGGCGTGCACGCCACGCGAGCCACAATGCAACCGCAACCAGTGGCAGCTTGACCAGCAGGACTCCGCCGTACGCGGTGGTCATCGTCTGCAGGGGATTGGTGAAATGCAGCAGCGCTAGCGCCACGCCGCTCGCGACAAGCAGACCGGCTGACCACGCAGCCACCCGCCCGAATCCGCCCGATGGCGCGACCGCGTAAGCGGCCAAGCCGCCAAGCCACACGCCCATCGCCGAAACATGGATCGCGTTCAGGGCCAGCCCCATTGGCGAAGGGAGCGCGGCCGTAGCGTGCGCGGCGGTGGCGTCGACCACGGACAGCGCAAGTCCGAGAGACGGAATTGCCCAGCGCAACCACGGCGCCTGGCGAAGCGCGCCCAACACAGCCCACAGAAGAAGTGCAGCTGCCAGCCGCAATCCAAGCACCCGGCCGAATGGCGAGGCCAGGGCGCTGATCAATGGGTCCGCATCGAAGGTCTGAGCTGGATCGAAGCTGGCGGTCTGCGCCAAAAGTGAGAGCGGCTCAGCGACCAGCAGCAGCGCGGCGCCGGCGCCCGCCAGACGCAGCGGCCGGCTGTCTCGCGCAACGAACAACGCATACGTCGCGGCCCCGAAGCCCAGCGCGAACCCGGCGAAATGCAGCCAGCGTCCGAGCGCCTGCAGGACCAAACCGAGCGGCGAGGCCAGGCCAATATCTCCTCCGCCGAACCCCGGCGCATTCACCGGGCTCGCATGCCCAACGCTGAAAGTGAACTCGCCGCGTGAGGGATGAGTGTCGGTAGCGACCACCGTCCAGATCACGGCGTAAGTGCCACCGGTCCCACCGGCAAGCTGCACCGAGAGCCGGCTGCCTACAGCGCGGGCGGGTCCGGCCGACGCCAGCTTTCCGTCTGGCCCATACACGCTGATGCCTCGGCCCGCCGGCGCGATCGCCTCCGAAAACACGAGGTCGACAGCGGCGGGAAGCGTGTCCAGGATGGCGCCCGGCGCGGGATTGGATCCGATCAGCTGCGCGTGCGCCAGGGCTGTTACCGGGACCAGCGCCAGCAAAGTCCCGGCCACACTGGCCAGGACGACGCGTCTCAGTACGAGGGTGCGGGCAGCGGCGCTGGGGCCACCGTCTCCTGACCGCGAGCGCGGCTGATCCGGATCACGAGGCCGGCGGCGAGGAGGCAAAGGAGGCCAGAGGTCATGAAAGCAAGCTGGTAGTCCCCGAAATAAGTCCGGACCGCCCCAGCCGCGGTCGCGGTTGCGGCCGCCCCGAGCTGGTGGGACGCGAAGACCCAGCCGTAGACCACGCCGAGGTTCCGTCGTCCAAACGTATCCGCGGTCAGCGCCACAGTCGGCGGCACGGTCGCCACCCAGTCCAGGCCGTAGAAGACGATGAATAGGAACAGGCCGAAGTACTGCACGCCGAAGGCGTAAGGCAGAAAGAGCAGAGACAGCCCGCGCAGCCCGTAGTACCAGAAGAGCAGCCAGCGCGAGTCGACGCGGTCCGTGAGCCATCCCGAGATCATCGTGCCCGCGACGTCGAAGACTCCGATGAACGCCAGCATGCTGGCCGCCGTCACCTCGGGCATCCCGTGGTCGATGGAAGCTGGAATCAGATGAGTGCCGATCAGGCCGTTGGTGCTCGCCCCGCAGATGAAGAAGCTGGCGGCCAGCAACCAGAAGTTGCGGTTGCGAACGCCCATCGCCAGGCCGCCGAGGGCCGCCTGCACGGGGTTTCGCAGCGGAGGCGCCGGCTCGTCGGCTTCGGTGGCGCCGTACGCCCGGAGGCCGACATCCGCCGGGCGGTCGCGCATGAAAATGGCGACCAGCGGAATGCCGAGCAGGGAAGCGCCCGCGACCACCAACGCGGCCGTTCGCCACCCAATGTTCACGGCCAGCCAGGCCAGCGCAGGCAGAAAGATCAGCTGGCCGGTGGCGCCGGCGGCGGTCAAGGCGCCCAGGACCAGTCCGCGCCGCTCCACGAACCAGCGGTTGGCCACGATGGCGGCCAGCACGGTGGCCATCGAGCCGGTGCCGACACCGACCACGACGCCCCACAGCAGGTCGAGCTGCCAGGGCGCGTGCATGAAGATGGTGAGGCCCGACCCGGCGGAAACGGTCAGCAGCGCTCCCACGACCACGCGGCGCACACCGAAGCGCTCCATCAAGCCTCCGGCGAACGGCGCGAAGAGGCCGAAAAGCAGAAGGTTGATGGAGACCGCGACCGAGATGGTCGCCCGCGACCAGCCGAACTCGTGCTCGAGGGGGACGATCAGGACGCCCGGCGTGGACCGGAAGCCCGCGGCTGCCAGCAGCGTGAACCACGTGACCGCGGCCACGACCCAGCCGTAGTGGAGGCGCTTCACCTGGTTATTGTGAAGTTGAGTGAAAGCATTCGAGATTCCCCAACTCGATCCCCAGCCTCGCGATTCCGAAGGTCACGGCTACATCGACTTTTTCGCTTCGGACAAGCTGAGCGTTGGTTTGTCCATCTGGCCGCGAGGAGCGACCGATCGCCAGCGACCCCACCTCGAGGACGAGGTCTACTACGTGATCGGCGGACGCGGCACGATTCGGGTCGCGGATGAGGAAAGGCCGGTCAAGCCAGGCAGCCTCGTCTTTGTGGCAGCGGGAGTCGAGCACAGATTCCACAGCATCGAGGAAGACCTGCGCGTATTGGTCTTCTGGGCGCCGCCACACGCACCCGCGCGCTAGCGTTGCTTCTCGAAACAAACGCTGGTCGGCGATGTCGCGTACTCGCCAAAGCAGTCGATCTGCTGGTACCCAGCCCAACGGTAAAGCCCGATCGCCTCAGTTTGATGGATGCCAGTTTCCAGAACCAACCGGCGGGCACCCAACGCCTCGGCGCTGGCTTCGAGGTGGTCCAGGATTTGTTTGGCCACGCCTTGCCCTCGCACCTCTGGCTCGACGTACATCCTCTTCACTTCGGCAGTAGTCACGTTCAGCAGGCGGAACGCACCGCAACCAATCGCCCTTCCATCCGCCCTTGCGATTACGAACGTGCCCAGACCACGCGCGAGATGCTCCGGCTTGAGGTTCGGCCCAAACCTCTGCTCCGGCGGGTATCGACCCGCCAGATGCGCGTCGAGTGCCGTGATCAACCGGCGAGCATCGGCTGAATCGAATGGCTCTGCTTCTACGGTGAACAACATGACCGAAGGCTAACGCGAGCCTCGCGTCTCTACATGTACGGTTCAGGCGAGATTCAGACCCATCGCGAAAGCAGCGGCGTAGCCGGCGCCGGCCGGCGTGAGCGCGGCGAGCAGCAGCGCACCGCTGTTGTTGTTTGACGTGTAGACCATATCCGCTACGTTCCGCGTGTCGCGGTTGGGCCGAGCGCTGTATGGAGCCTGCTTGTAGACGGCGTCCGTGACCGTGTCGTCGAAGAAAAGCTGCGACGTGAATTCGTAGGTCTTCGAGCCGCCGACGAACGTCCGAATCTTGAAGTGGATGTGAACCGCGCGGCCTCCATACCAGCCCGGGTAGATGGTCGTGAACTTTGCGACGCCGGCCGAGTCGGTCACCTGGTAGCCGCGCAGGAAGCGCTTGCCCACCGAGTTATTGGCGGCGACGTCGGAGTAGACGCCCGCGGCGTCGCAGTGCCACACATCCACCTGCGCGCCGCTCAGGGCAGTGCAGCCTCCAGATCCGACTCGGACGACGCTGAACGTGACGGTTAGCGGCACACCAGTTCGCGCGGCGCCGTCGGCGGGGTCGGTGGTTATGTCGGAGCGGTTGAGCCGTTCGGAGACGAAATAGGGCCCCTCGGTTTCGGCGGGAGTGACCACGCAAGCCGGCGTCGCGACCGCAGTCGTCGAGGCGGACGACGAGGGCGAGGAAGTCAGAGCCGACTGGCTGCGGCCGGTGCACGTGGCAACCACAGCCCCCGCGACAACGGTCAGGGTTCCAAGCAGAAGGTTGCGGCGCGACATGACCGACTCCAGGAGAGGCTTCATCAGGAGTTAACTTTGGCGCGCGGGCTGGGAGGCTGCTGGGAGGTCGCTGGGTAGTGGCTGTGAAGGCCCAGCCTACGCCGGGATCACCTCCGTCACGGCGTTGTTGTTGAGGTCGTACATGAAGCCCCGGATCTTGTCCCTGAGCGGTAGATAAGGACACGCGCGGAGGCGGTCGAGGTCCTCGGCGATGGCAGCAATGGGATCCGTGAAGCTGCCCAGCTCCTCGGCGAAATGGTGTCCGCTGGCGGCGCCAATCTGCTCCGCCAGCTGAGCCTGGCTGAACCGGCCCATGGCGCAGTCGGTGTGGTGCATGACCATCACCTCGCGGGTCTTCATGACCGCCTGGGATACGGCCAAAGCCCGCATCGCGTCGCTCGAGGCGCGGCCTCCGGCGTTGCGGATGACGTGGGCGTCCCCAGGGCGGAGCCCGAGCAAAGCGTTGACGTCGATCCGGGCGTCCATGCAGGTCAGGATCGCCAGGTGCTGGACCGGTTCGAGGATGTGCGCCGCGCTCCCCAGGTAGTGGAGTCGGGTGTTCATAAGCACCCGGTCGATGGCGTCCATTTGTCACCCGAATCTACAACGAAGGTTGACGCCGACGAGGCTCCGGTCGCCCGGCACCGGCGTTGTTCGGGCCGAAAATAAACCCATTTTGAAGACAGGACCGAAATGATTTCAAAAATCCTTACCAATGTTTCTGGGCGCTGCTATAGTGCGGCGATCGACTAGGAGCGTCGTCGGGTAAGTCCAGTCGTTCGGGAAGGTTTAGAGGAAGGGTGTGTCTCCAGGTTCTGGTTTTTCGACGCCTGCTCACTTGTGTCCAGCAATCGGTTCCGTGGCGCCCCGATGCGCTCAAGACAAGAACAGGTACTTTCCACCTAGCCCGCCGATTCTCACGACCCTAATGTTGCCGCGCATGAGGGTAGAAATCTGGTGAGTTTCGCCGGCACCTTCCTCTCCCACGCCGTCACCTGGTTCGTCGCTGTTGGCTCGATGGCAGCCATGATCGCGCAGCCGATCGCTCCGTTCTTGCCCACCGGCGCGAGCAACATGCAAGCACCGGCCGCCAGCGCGCCGGTCGCCAGCACTCCCCTCGCCGCGATCCGCCAGATCCTCGAGGGACCGAATCCCGGCCAGGTGACGGTGATCATGGACCGGCCATTCTCGAACGCGCGAGTCGAACAGGTGAGCAACCGGCTCGGGACCGACGTCATCGCCTCGTACCCCGCATTTGGCCGCTACATCCTGAACCTCCCCCAGATCCAGATCTCGATGCAGGACGCCGACACCGGCACCGTTTACTTTCCGAGACTGGCGAACCAGTCCGACATTCAGCGATACCTCGCCGACAACCAGCTGACAGTGACCGGATGGCAGCACAACTGGGAGTACCCCGGCCGGATCGCGTTGGTGACGCTGCCGCGAATCCAGCTGCAGATGACCGACCCGCTCCGTGGTCTGTTCAACACGCGACTTCCACTCAACCT
>JBGPYE010000123.1:0-5673 GCA_041493095.1 Candidatus Dormibacteraceae bacterium | reverse complement strand
CGCCCAAAGAACAACACGCGGAGGAGTCCAAAACAGAACCCGAGCCTGAGTCCAGGCCCGAGCGTCCCGAACCTCGCGCCGAGCGCAAAGATCATCCTGAACCGGAGAGAAAGGTGGAAGCACCACAACCAAGACGCGGCGTGAAGCACCGTCCGTCACCGAAACATGGACGCGAACCCATTCCCGTGCCCGCGGGGCAGATCATCTACGACTCGCTCAAAACGTCGTTCGTCGATTTCCCGCGCCTGATCACGACGCTCGAGAAAGAGGGCTACACCGGCTACGTTCGTCTGCTGACCGACGATGCGTCGGGGCTGATCCTTTTCCGCGAAGGTTTGGCGCTCGAGTGCATGTACGACGGTGCCGCCGACGCGGGCAGCCTCGTGCTCGGCAAGCAGGCGCTGCAGCAATTCAACGACGACGTCACCAGCGGCCACGGCGTGCTGGATGTCGTCGGACTCTCACCGGAGCTTATCGATGGGCTGTACGAGCTGACCGTCTCGCGCCCGATGTACACCGAGCTCTACGCGGCATGGGTGGACATGAAGGCGCTGCTCAAGTTCCTCAGCGACCGCAAGCTCAGCGGGAGCGTGATGATCCGCTCAGCGGCCGGCACGGGCGTGATCATCCTTTCCGACGGCGAGCTGGCCGGTGCGTACACCAGCGAGTCGCGCGATATTTCCGACAAGCCCGACAGGGCGCTCGCGCTGTGCGATGACCCCGCGGCGATGATCGAGGTCAAGTCGGCCGACAAGACCAAGCACCCGCCGCTGGATGTGGATGAGATCGTCGGCGGGCAGCGAGGCCCTCGATCGCAGCAGCAGCCGGCCGCGATCTCGATGGCCCCGGCACCCGAGCCCGTCCAGCCGACCAACCCCACGATCCCGGTCATGGCGGCCGAGCCGCCGACCGCTCAGATCCCGACCGGGGGCTACTCGAGCTATACGCAGCCCACCCCGCCGTCGATGCAGGTGGCGCCGACCACGCCCCCGCGGTCGTCCGGGCCGCAGCTCGACTGGGCGTCGATCGTGGCCGAGCTCCAGGCGATGGCCGAGGATGCGCTCGGCAACCGCGCGCGCAAGGTGAAGGACATCCTCGGCGCCGCCGATCCTTCGCTGGCTGGGATCGAATCCGCGATCGACCAGATACCGAGCATCTCTCTTCTCTTCGTCGATTCCTCGCGGCTGGAGCAGCTCGCGCAGGAGATGAGGGCCCGGCTCAAGTCACACCTCTAATACCCTCCCCCTTCAGGGGGAGGTCTGGTGGGGGTGGGACGCAACTTAGAGGTACCAGCCGCATGCGTCATCTCGCATCAGCCGCGTGCATTGTGGCGCTGATGATCCTGGTCACCGCCTGTGGTGGGAACCCGCCGCAGATCGTCGACTACTCGCCGCAGCGCGGCTCCGTCAACGTGTCGACGGCGGACCCGATCATGATCACGTTCGACCACGCGGTCGACCAGCCGTCGGTGGAGTCTCGCCTACACCTGCTGCCTTCGACCAACGGCACCGTGCGCTGGATCACCCCGCGACAACTCGCCTACGAGCACCCGGCACTGCAAACCAGCACGACGTACGAGATCATCCTCGAGGCGGGCTACCGCGACCTCGCCGGCAACACGTACTCACTAAGGCATCACTGGGCTTTCGCGACCGAAGGCCCGCCAGGCCTGGCCGGCTCAACGCCCTCAGACAACGACTCGGGTGTCGACCCAGCCGCCTACCTCACTCTCGACTTCACGCGCGACATGAACGCAACCTCGCTGCGCTCCGCTCTCACCATCAACCCGACCGTTCCGTTCAGCGTGCGGCTCGATCCCAGCGACGGCCGCCGCGCGATCATCGCCCCCTCGCAGCTGCTCGCCCCCAACACCGCTTACCAGCTTGCCGTCAACATCGCGGCCCTCGACGTCGATGGCAATCAGCTCGACCGCAACCAGACGATCCGTTTCAAAACCGGCGCGCCGCGGCTGCTCAGGCACTGGGTGGCCTTTGCTACACAGAGCGTCGACGGCGCGCCCGCTGGATTGTGGATCGTCAACGAGTCGGGTTTTCCACGTCAGCTGTTCGACACGACCCCAGTCCACGCGTTCAGCTGGTCACCGGCGGGCGACAGGCTCCTGGTCCAGGGCGATGGTGAGACGTGGTCGGAGGTCGTGCCCGGCAGCACCGATGTGGAGCTCAGCTTCAAGGGCCCATGGGCGGCGGCCCTCGCGTCGGGCATGGGCTACGTGTACATCGACGACTCGGGCACGCTCCACCGGGCGCCGACCGATGGACCTGACGAGGCCATCGCCTCCGACGTGGCCCAGGCGGCGGTGGCGCCCAACGGCTTGAGGATTGCCTTCGTTCAAGGTGCCGTCGCGCCCAACGCGGTGTGGGGTTATGACGTCGGACTCAGGGCTCGCTACCAGCTCGCGCTCGACACCGGTCCGGTCAGCGACGCCAGCTGGGCGCCTTCCGGCAACCGGATCGCCTACCTGATGAGCGGGACGGACGGGATGAGTCTTCGGGTTAGAAACCTCACCGGCGGAGGCGCCACCACCACGGTCGCCTCGGGAGACCTCGGCTCGCCGGCATGGCTTCCGGATTCGACGCACATCGTCTTCGCCGCCGCAACCGGGGTCAACCACAAGGCCTTCGTGGTCAACGTCGTCGCGCCGCCGGCCCCGCTGAATCCAGCGTTGGGGCTGCCTTCAGATCCGACAGTGGACCTCACGGCGCCCGTGCCGTCGCCCGACGGCCATCAGTTCGCCTTCGTCAGCGGCGGTCAGGTGTGGCTCATGAACGCCGACGGGACACGACCAACAGCGCTGACCCGGTTCGACGCCACGGCCTTCCCCTACTCCTGCCTCGCGCCGGCCTGGACCAAAGCCTGATTGCGCTCGACCAGCGCGTCGAAAAGAACCTCGAGCCGGTCGGCCGTTCGCGTCCACGAGAAGCGCTGAGCCAGCAGCCTGCCGCGGCGGCCCATCTGCTCGGCGAGCTCACGATCTTCTAGCACGCGTCCGATTCGCTCCGCGTACGCGGCCGAATCGTGCCCATCGATCAGATAGCCGCTGACCTCGTCGCGCACGACGGAGCGCAGCCCGGAGACGCCTGAGGCCACCACCGGGCAGCCGCATGATTGCGCTTCCAGCGCGACGAGCCCAAACGATTCGCTGTACGAAGGCATGACGCACACATCAGCCGCGGCATAGAAGTAAGGCAGCTCGTGGTGAGCGACGGACCCGATGAAGTCCACGCGATCGCGGACACCGACCTCGCTCGCGATCGCCTTCAGGCGATCTTTCTCACTTTCATCGCCTTCATGGCTGTCCTCGCCCAGGATCAACAGGCGCACATCGTCGTGCCGGCGGTCGCGCAGGAGAGCCAGCGCGCGAATCGCCACCTCCACTCCCTTGAGCCGCTCCAAACGGCCGACGAACAGGAGCAGCCGGCCGTTGCCGTATCCGATCTCCCGCCTGGCGTCGGCGCGGTCCATCGGCTGGAACATCGACAGGTCGACTCCCGGCGGCACGACCGCAACGCGCTCCCGCTCGGCGCCGTAGAGGTCCATCAGGTCGTATGCCTCATCCGCAGTCGACGCGATGAGGAGGTCCGCCTGCTGGGCGATCTCGCCCTCGACGTGGATGCGCAGCCGCGGTTCGGGGCGCGCCCCGTCGGCGAGGGTTCGGTTCTTCACCAGGCCGAGCGTGTGGGCTGTGTGGGCCCAGCTCGCCGCGAGCTGCGGGCGAAGCAGGCACGCGACCTCGCCTGAGAGCCAGTAGTGGGAGTACAGGAGGTCGTACGCGATGTTCTCGCGTGCGGCGAAGTCCACGATCCGGTTCGCGAACGAGGGGACCTCGCCGAAGAGCGAGTACTTGTCCAGGCCCTTGCCGGCCGGTAGATAGATCACGCGCGAGTGGCGAGCCAGGAGTTCGATGTCAGGATCCTCGCCGGCCTGCTTGCGGGTGAAGATGTCGGTGCCGATTCCGCGGTCGCTGAACGCGCTGGCGACCTGTCGAACGTAGACGTTGAGCCCCCCGTTGGCGTTCTGGCCCAGGGAAGCGGTGGGCGAAGTGTGCATGGAGACGACCGCGATCCGCCTCCGGGCGGCCGGGTCGCCGAGCATTGGGGTTGCCTCAGCCACGGTAAGCCGATCTCATGTCAAGCCAGCGCCGTGATACGCACCGGAAGCCGGAACCTGAGACCGGCGAAAAAAGAGCCATACCGCTTAAAACCTACGCGCTCAGCAGCTATTCCCGCCGAGGGCCGAGAATAGAGGCAGGTATGATTCGGCGCGTTATACGCCTCCCGAAAGGCCTCAAGCTCTCCGCGCTGGTCGCGCTGGCCGTGCCGGCGTTGATCGCCCTGACGGCGATCACGACCATGGCCGACAGCTCTCCCTCACCGTCGGGCAGCCCGGCGGCGGCGTCCTTGCCCGGCGACCCCAACAAGGGGGCCTCACTTTTCGGCCAGAACTGCGCCACGTGCCACGGCGCCAGCCTGGGCGGTGGCATCGGCCCGGCCCTCAACCCGATCGTGAAGCTGCCCGGAGTGGCCAACCCGCTCGACCCTAACTTCTTGATCGACATCATCACCAACGGGCGCACGCACCAGCCGGGTGATCCGGGAAGTGCGACTTCGGTCATGCCGCCCAAGGGCGGCAATCCCAACCTCATCGACCAGGACATCAAGGACCTCGCGGCCTACATCATCGTGCAGAACCGGATCCCCGGCGGCGGGCCGCTGTCCCCCGGCGAGCTGGCCAAGCGAACCATGCTCTGGGTCGGCATCGGGATCATCTCCATGATCTTCGTCACCTACCTGCTCGCGCAGTACAACATGCGGTGGATCGCGCGTCGCGCCGCGGCGCGACGGAAGTAAGCGCCGAGCCGGCGGACGCCGACCAGCCGAAACCGCCGCTGCTTTCGCCCATTCCCGCCGGCGGTTCGCCAAGAGTCCTGATCCTCTTCAGCGACACCGGCGGCGGCCACCGTGCTGCCGCCCGCGCCCTCACCGATGCGTTGAAGCTGCTCGACCCAAGCTGCGTCGTCACCGTCGCCGACCCGTTGATCGGGCAAGGCCCTGCTGTGGTCAAGCGGCTGGCGTCGTTGTACTCGCCGATGATCCGCCGGTCGCGCGCCGCATGGGGCGCCGTCTACCACACGAGCAACACGAGGCCGGCCTTCGCCGCGATCCGCGCCGTCTTCGGGCCCGGTGTGCGCAAGTCGGTGATCGAGCTGCTGAAGATGCACGACCCCGACGTCGTCCTCTCGGTGCATCCGCTTCTGAACCACATCAGCCACCAGGCGATTCGCAAGAGCGACCGGCCGCGCGCCCTGATGACGGTGATCACCGACCTGGTCGACTTTCACCGCGGGTGGACCTTCAGCCGTGCCGACCTCGTCATCGCCCCCACTGAGCTCGCGCGCAAAGTGGCGCTGCGCAGACGAGTACCGGCTGACCGGATCAAGCTGCTCGGACTCCCGGTCGACCTTCGTTTCCGCCCGCCGGCGCCCGGCGAGAAGCAAGCGCTGCGCCGGCGCTTTGGACTGGACGAGGGCCGCTTCACGGTCCTGGTCATGGGCGGCGGGGCCGGGGTGGGCCACCTGGAAAAGCAGGTGCGCGCCCTCGCCACGGATCCATTCCAGTGGCAGGTGGTCGTCGTTTGCGGGCGCAACGAGAAGCT
>JBGPYE010000243.1:0-3161 GCA_041493095.1 Candidatus Dormibacteraceae bacterium | reverse complement strand
GACAGCGAGGAAGACGATCGCCGGGGCGTGCAAGAAACGGATAGTCGCTCGCTCGCCATCGAATGCTGCCCGGCGGACGGTGTTCCACAGACCCAGCCCCGCGAAAGCGAACAGCGGCAGGGCGGCCAACCCGAATGTTCTTGCGAGCTCGGCGACGCGCACCAGGCCGCCCGCCGGCAGGCTGCCCCGGGCGGTCGCTGAGACCACCTCGAGCGATCCGCGAGCGACGGAATGGCTGGCCGGCGCAAACCCCAACTGAAAAAAGACGAGCAGCGCGAGCGCCGGCACCGCCCATGCAATCGCGGGTCTGCCACAGGAGGGCACTTTTCGCCGCCACAGCTCGATCGCTGCGAAGCCGGCCACGGCGGCGACCCAGATCCAGGCTTTGGTGGCTGTCGCGCACGCGAGCACGGCAAGCAGAGCCGCGAGCTTCATCCGCCTGCGGACCGCGGCCAGCGCCGCCGAGGTGAGCAGCGCGGTCAG
Source organism: Candidatus Dormibacteraceae bacterium (assembly GCA_041493095.1). Classification (GTDB taxonomy): domain Bacteria; phylum Chloroflexota; class Dormibacteria; order Dormibacterales; family Dormibacteraceae; genus Palsa-870. The sequence goes on along the minus strand of JBGPYE010000243.1, from coordinate 2,678 downwards.
CAAAGGCTCCGCGACGGCAGATCCGGACGTCAACAGAAAAACTGGGTTCAGTGCCAAAAGCGCGACGGCGAGCCTCGCTTGGCGCACGTTGGGGGCGAGCGAGTAGACACACGCCAGCGTTGCCGTTCCAAGCAGGGCTCCCAGGACTTTGAGCGCGCCGAGCTGCCACAGACCGAACACGCGAAGCACGGCCGCGGCGAGCAGGTGATACCCAGGCAGCCACGTGTCCTCCATCCCGAACAGCGGGTCGTGAAGGCTTCCGGTCGAGGCAAGGTTTGCGGCGATCAGCCAGTGTCCGTAGCCATCCTCGAATGGCTCAGCCATCTGGGCCGCGAACACCAGCAGCGCGGCGCACAGCGCAAGGAGGCCCAACTTTGGCCCGGACGCCTGGAGGCGGGCAAGCGCACGCCTGCCGAGGGTGCGAAATGTCAGCACCTCGAGAACGTCGACCATGCTGAGCGAGGCGAGCACGAGAAAACCGAGAGCGAACATCGCCGCGTAGGTCGCCAGCAGCCACTGCTCCATCTCGATCGCGACCGGAACGATGGCAAGGGCGGCCAGGCCGACCGCGGCCTCCGCCAGCGCGTGCGCGTCGCCGACGCTGACATATGCCTGGTGGCGCCATTCCTGGCCTGGCTCTTCGATCCGGTGCTTGGGTGTGCGGACGAACCTCCCGCCTCGCCTGGTGGCGCGAAAGAGCGCAAGCATCGCCGTCAGCGACATCCCCGCTCCGACGACCTGGCAGATAAGGGATGGAAGACCCGACCACCAGCGGCGTCCGAGCCGCGTCTGCGCCACGATGAACCCGAACCACGGAGACACCGCCACGACAACCACCAGCACCGAGGCATCGGCCAGCGGCCACGGAAGGGCCTGGCGGCCCAGCGTGAGCAGAAGCGCGGGATAGCAGATGAGCTGGATCAGCATCAAAGGCCCGATGCCGTATGCCAGCAGGTGGACGGTCGCCTGAAGCTTGACGGCGGCCCGGTTGTTGCTGCGGAGCACCGGGATGAGCAGCTTGAACGCGGTTTGGAAGCTGCCGGTCGCCCATCTCGACTGCTGGCGGCGGTAGGCGTCAATCGACACCGGGAGCTCCTCCGGCACGACGAGGTCCTCGAGGTAGGCTGGGCGCCAGCCCCGCAGCTGAGCGCGATAGCTGAGATCTAGGTCCTCGGTCAGGGTGTCCGCGCTCCAGCCCCCCGAGTCCTCGATCGCGCTGCGCCTCCAGACTCCGGCAGTGCCGGTGAAATTCGTGAAGTAGCCGTTCGCCGAGCGCACCGCCTGCTCGACCAGGAAATGGAAATCGATCGCGAGCGCCTGGAGCCGCGTGAACCACGAATAGCCCTCGTCGAGATGGCCCCACCTCGCCTGCACAAACCCAATCGCCGGATCTGCGAAAACACCGATCGTGCGCCTGAGAAAATCCCGCGGCGGCACAAAGTCCGCGTCGAAGATCGCAACGAACGGGGCGTCAGTGAGCATCAAGCCAAATGCCAGCGCACCGGCCTTGTATCCGATCCGTGTACCGCGCCGGACATGGGTGACGTGGATTCCGTCGCGTCGCCAGCGCGCCGCGCGGCGAGCGATGATCGAAGTGGTGTCGTCGTCCGAGTCGTCGAGCACCTGGACTTCGAGGCGGCTCGCCGGCCAGTCCATGGCGCAAACCGCATCGAGCACGCGCTCTGCGACGTAACGCTCGTTGTAGATGGGAACCTGCACGCAGGCCAGCGGCTCGCCGGCGAGGACGCGCGAGACTTCCGGTCGAGGTCGCAGGCGAGTCGCGCGAAAGGTCAGGTACAGCAGGTTCACGCCGAACGCGAAGAGGAGGACGCTCGTGGCGCCGAGAGTCCCGATGACAATTACCGGGATCACCGCGAGCTCGTGTCGAACAATGTGTACGGGCGCATGGTCGAGCGCACATATGCAACACGCTCGAGCGCATCGGGGTGGTGGCGTCGAGTCCACTGCATGTAGCGCCACGCGCTCTCGCTGAGCATCCGCGCCGCTCCGTCGAGGAAACGCGGAAACAACACCGTAGGTAGGCGGAGCGCTGGTGGGTCGATGAGCTGCGCCGGCCGCTTGCGCGCCAGCTGCGGAAAATGCTCAAGGAGCACCGGGTTGGCCTCGAGCAGGTCGTGCACCTCGTCGACGCCGTAGATGGGCTCGGCCATCATCAGCTCGAAAGCCATGTCCTCGTCCTGACGCGCCAGCGGCCGGTACTGCGAGCGTTCGAGGATGAGGTTGGCGGTCATCAGGCGCGGCGCGAGTGGGCGTCGCGTGAGGTCGTCGACCGGCTTTTTTCGGTGTGCAAGAGCGTGCACCAGGCCGAGCCCGCTCACGGCGACGTACGCGAGGTGCCGATGGCCGTCGTCCACGATCAAGTTCAAGTCCACATCGTCTGAGCTGCGAAAGCCGCCACTCGCGAGGGAGCCTGCGATCGAGACGCTGCGTATGAACGGGGCGACCGCGACCAGGGCACGGACAAACCGCAGCGTCATTTGAACGTAATCCGCGGCGTCGGCGCAGTGGTCGATGGCGCGCGAGCGGATCGCGTCCACCCGCTCGATGCTCGAACGATCGACCACCAGGTCGCCGGCCAGGAAGAGGTCGGGGCTCGCGGCCACGGACCAACGGACCTCATCCGCTGAGATCGAGCCACCCAGGCAAATCGCAGCGAG
>JBGPYE010000084.1:0-6712 GCA_041493095.1 Candidatus Dormibacteraceae bacterium | reverse complement strand
GTTTTCTTTGAAACGCGTCGAGCTCGTCGGTGAGGCGCTGCGCGATGCCGGACACCGGCACGCTCACCCTCTGGCGTGAAAGGCGGTCGACCATCTCCACCTGGCCCGCGTCGACGTCGCGACCGCCGACATTCAGGCGCAAGGGCACTCCCTTCAGCTCCCAGTGCGCGTACTTGTCGCCTGGCCTCTCGTCCCGCCAGTCGACTTTGTAGCGGATGCCGGCCGCCTTGAGCTCGCGCGCCCAACCGCCGACGAAAGTCTCGACCTTGGCTCGACTTTCGGCGTCGCGGTAGATGGGGACGACGACGACCTGGATCGGCGCCACGCGGGGAGGCACGACCAGGCCCGAGTCGTCTCCGTGCGCCATGACCAGCGCGCCGACAAGACGAGTGCTGATGCCCCACGAGGTCGAGTAGCAGAGCTCCTTTTCGTTGTCCTTGTTCGAGAAAGAGATGTCATAGGCGCGGGCGAAGTTCTGGCCGAAGTAGTGCGAGGTGCCCATCTGCAGGGCGAGCCCATCTCGCATGAGCCCCTCGAGCGTCAACGTGTGGACCGCGCCCGCGAAAGTCTCAGCCGGCGATTTCTTGCCGGCCAGCACAGGCACCGCCAGCCAGTCCTCGGCGATCGAGCGGTAGTAGCCGAGGATGAGCTCAACCTCGTCCATCGCCTCCTGCGCGGAAGCGTGGAACGTGTGCCCCTCCTGCCACCAGAACTCGCGCGAGCGCAGGAACAATCGAGAGCGCATCTCCCATCGCACGACGCTGTTCCACTGGTTGGTCAGCTTGGGCAGGTCGCGATGGCTCTGGATGTAGCGGCGGATGAGGTGACCGACGATCGTCTCTGAGGTCGGCCGGACTGCGAGTGGCTCCTCGAGCTCCTCCATACCGGCGCCGGCCCGCGTCACCCACGCGACCTCGGGGCCGAAGCCCTCGATGTGCTCAGCCTCCTTGACGAGCAGCTCTCTGGGGATGAGCAGCGGAAATGCCCAGTTCTCGTGGCCGCTCTCCTTGATCATGTCGTCGAATGCGCGCGTGATCGCCTCCCACATCGCCCAGCCGTACGGGCGCACGACCATCATCCCCTTGACTCCCGACCAATCCGCCATCTCCGCCTTGCGGACGACGTCGGTGTACCAGCGGTCGAAGTCGTCGGACATCTTGGTGATGTCCTTCACGAAATCCTGTTGCTCTTCCTCGATGGTGGTTTCCTTCATGCGAATGGCTCCCAAAATTTGATGAGTCGAATCACGAACTCGTCAGCGCCCGCGAATGACCGCGGGCTAGCGCGGGAGCGGAGCTTCGGCGGCGATCGCGTCGATCTCGGCCAGCAGCACGGGCAACAGCTCTTCCTGTGGCACGGTCCGGTAAAGCTTACCTTTCTTGAAAATCACGCCCTTGCCGCGGCCGCCGGTGACTCCGATGTCGGCGTGACGGGCCTCGGCCGGGCCGTTCACGACGCAGCCCATGACGGCAATCGTGATCGGAACTTTGAGCCTGGCGATATGGGCCTCAACTGCCTTCACGGTCGGCACCATGTCGTACTCGAGGCGGCCGCAGGTCGGGCACGCGACCAGCGTCGCGCTCTCGTTGCGGAAGGCGAGTGTCTTCAGGATCTCGTGGGCGACGCGAACCTCTTCGCGCGGATCCGAGGTGGCGAGCGAGACGCGGATCGTGTCGCCGATGCCCTCGGCGAGCAGGATGCCCATGCCCACCGCGCTGCGGATGCTCCCTGCCTCGACGGGGCCGGACTCGGTGACTCCGAGGTGAATCGGGTAGGCGCGCGCCGCCGCGAACTTGCGGTTCGCCATCACGTTCGTCCACACGTCGGTCGACTTCAGCGAAACCTTGATGAATCCCGGACCGTAGTCAAGCTCTTCCAGGATCTTGCAGTGACCGAGCGCCACCTCGACCATGCGATCCGCCGTTTGCTCGCGGTTGTCGCGGTCGATCGCGTGCTCCTCGCGCATGCTCTTGTGCACCTCTTCGGGCAGCGAGCCGGCGTTCACGCCGATGCGGAAGGGGATCTGCCGTTCCTTGGCAGCGTTGACCACCTTGATGACCTTCTCGCGGTCGGGGATGTTGCCTGGGTTGAGGCGGAGGCAGTGGACGCCCGCCTCGATGGCCATCAAAGCCAGCGTGTGGTCGTAATGGATGTCTGCGATCACAGGCAGCGGCGATCCCTTGACGATCTCCTTCAGCGCCTCGGCAGCTTCGCGGTCCGGTACCGCCGGCCGGACGATCTCGCAGCCGGCCTCCTTCAGCTCGTGGATCTGGCGGAGCGTCGCCTTGACGTCGCGCGTGTTCGTCTTGGTCATCGTCTGCACGGCGATCGGCGCGGCACCCCCGATGACGACGCCGCCGACGTTGACCGGTATCGACTTTCGTCGCGTGACCATTAGCGGACTCCGGGGAACTGTCCCGTCATGATCCGCTGGATGTCCAGGAAGCTGATCACCGCGGCGAGTGCAAGAAGCGCGACGAGACCCCAGCGCTGGAAGTTCAGCTCGGTCGTGCGGTCGAAGGGGCGCCGGCGCAGCCACTCGATGATCACCACCACGATGCGGCCACCGTCAAGCGCCAGCAGCGGCAGCAGGTTCGTGAAGCCAAGCGCGACCGACAGCAACGCGACCAGGAAGATGTAGGTCGGCGGGCCCTGGGTGACCGCCTGCCCAGCGATGTCGGCTATACCGATCGGGCCGGTCAGGCCCTGCGGCCCGAGCAAGCCGCCCGCGATGTCGCCGCTGATCAGCTGCCAGAGGCCGTGGACGATTCCACCTATTGCGACGAACGGAAAGGAGACGCCGTCCCACACAGCCGTCTGCACGCTGATCAGCTTCATCGCGACGCTCACTCCGATCTTGCAGTTTCCCTGCGCATCGCAGATTGGCGTTACGACGTAGGTGAACGGCTGCCCGTTGGAGTGGACGCCGGTCAGTGTGAGCGGAGCGCCAGGCGCCGCCTTCTCCTCGCTCTGGATCAAGCCTGGGTTCGTGAAAGGCTTGCCGTTGACCGCGCGGATGCTGTCGCCGGCCTGCATCCCCGCCACGGCGACCGGCGAGTCGGCGAGGACCCGGAAGACCTTGCCGGGGTCGGTGTTGACCTGCGTCAGCCCGAATCCCGCGATCAGCAGCATCGCGACGAGGAAATTGGCCGCGGGCCCGCCGGCCAGGATAGCGATCTTCTGCCACGCCGGCTTGGAGTGGAATCCGCCTGGGCCTTCGAAATCGCCCGCCTCCATGCCGCCCATCCGGACGTAGCCGAGGATCGGCAAGGCCCTCAATGCGTAGAGGGTTCCGTTTCGGGCAAACGACCACAGCTTCGGGCCTGCACCGATCGAGAACTCGATCACACGGACCTTGAAGAGCTTGGCGAAGAGGAAGTGCCCCGCTTCGTGCGGCGCGATCAGCAGCAGGAACATGCCGCCGATCCCGACCACGTAGAGGAGGGCGGTGAACACCTGGTTCATTTGGCCCTAAGCCTACCGGAGGTGTCTTTCACGTACTCCCTCGCCCAACGGTCCGCCTCGAGGATGTCTTGCAGCGTGTCCCCGCCGCCCGGGAAGGCGCCGAGCGCCCGCTCGACGTTGCGCACGATGCCGCTGAAGGGGATCTCGCGGGCCAGGAACGCGCTCACCGCCTCCTCGTTGGCCGCATTCAGCACGGCGGGACGTCCATGGCCCGCGGCAGCCGCTTCACGGGCAAGCCTGACGCTGGGGAACCTGTCCTCGTCCAGTGCGTAGAACTCGAGGCCGCTTAGCTCTTCGAGGCGGGTCGGTGGCACGGCGTCCGGGAGACGGTCCGGGTAGCAGAGGGCGATCGAGATCGGCAGCCGCATGTCCGGCCGCCCAAGCTGCGCCTTGAGCGAGCCGTCGACGAACTCGACCATCGAGTGAACCACGCTCTGCGGGTGGATGACGACTGCGACCATGTCGAGCGGGATGCCGAAGAGGTGGTGCGCCTCGATCACCTCGAGGCCCTTGTTCATCAGGGTCGCAGAGTCCACGGTCACCTTCGGACCCATCGACCACTTCGGGTGGTTAAGGGCTTGCTCCACCGTCACCTCGTCCTGGTTCAGCTCGGGGTGCGCCCAGAATGGCCCACCGCTGGCGGTGATGACCAGGCGTCGCACGGATTCCGGGCGCTCGCCCCAAAGGCACTGCCAGATGGCGCTGTGCTCCGAATCCACGGGCCTGATCCCACGGTCGCCGGCTGCCCGCATGACCAGGTCTCCGGCCATGACCAGCACCTCTTTGGTCGCCAGCGCAACCACCTTGCCAGCTTTCAGAGCGGCCAGAGTTGGCGCCAGCGCGCGAGCGCCCGGAATGGCGACCACCACGACGTCGCATCGCGGATCCGTGACCATCGCCTCGACCCGAGCGTCGAAGTCCCCCTCCCCCGCCTGCCCCTGTATCAGGTAGTCCGCCTTGCGAGCTGTCGAACGGCGTCCCTCCGTCAGGCCGAAAAGGCGCAGGCGGGCGGGATTGCGGTCGATGACGTCCAGCGTCTGCTGGCCGATCGAGCCCGTGGCGCCAAGCACCGCGACGTTGACTGGCCGTGTCAAAGGATGTGGAACATCGTCACGTAGAAGTAGACGAGGATCGGGGGGAACAGGATCGAGTCCAGCCGGTCGAGCACGCCGCCGTGCCCAGGGATCAGGTTGGACGAGTCCTTGACCTCCGCGATCCGCTTCATCTGGGACTCGACCAGGTCCCCCACCTGGGCGCTGATGCCAACGAGCAGGCCCAATACGATCGCGTGCAGTGGTGACAGGCCGATGACGGCGGAGACACCGATCAACATGACGGCGACTGCGCCGAATACTCCTGCGATCGCGCCTTCCACGGTCTTCTTGGGGCTGATCGTCGCGAAAAACGAATGCCGGCCGATGCGACTGCCCACCAGCAGCGCGGCGGCGTCACACGCGACCACGGCGAAGATCGTGAATAGTGTCCACACCACACCGTGCGGCTCGGACGTGTACAGCAGCAGGTAGTAGTTGAAGGGCATGCCGATGTAGAGAGCCCCTGCCATGCCCATCGCCCAACGGCCGAGTCCCTGGCGGCGCCCGGGTACGACGAGGAACGCGGCCAGGCCGCCGACAAGAGCAAGGGACAGGACCAGCGTGACGCTGATGTCCTTGAGCAAGGTGCCGCTGAAGATGAAGAAGACGCCGAGAGGGAACAGCAGCCATGCAGGCGCGCGAGACCCCATGCCCTCTGACAGCCCGATGAATTCCCACAACGCGAGGCTGCCCAGAAGCAGGGCGAGCAGGTAGGCGCCATAGGTCCCGGCCAGGATGAGGCCGATGACTATGCTCAGCAGGACGAACGCGCTGAGGATGCGAACCATCAGCGGACTGGGCTTCCAGCGACCGGCCAGCAACGCGTTTTGTGTCGTCAACTGACGTTGGCCTGCTCGGTCATCTCATCTTCCGGCCGGCCGCCGAAGCGCCGCACGCGCGACGCATAGTCCGCGAGCGCTGCCTTCAGGTCGGCGACGTCGAAGTCCGGCCAAAGCGTCTCCGTGACGAGCATCTCGGAATACGCTGACTGCCAGAGCAGGAAGTTGCTTACGCGGCGCTCGCCTGCGGTGCGGATGATCAGGTCTGGATCGGGGAGCTCGGGGTTGTAGAGGCGGGCGGCGATCGATGCCTCGTCGACCTGCCCGGCTTCAACGCCGTCGGCGATGAGTCTTTTGACCGCATCGACGACCTCCGCGCGACCGCCGTAGTTCAAGCACACGTTGAGCACGCCGTTCTTGTTGCCTGCGGTCAGGCTCACCGCCTCCTCGATCCGCTCGCGCATACGTGGCGAGAGCTCGTCGCGCCGGCCGCTGACGACGATGCGGACGCCGCGGCGGTGCATCTCCTCGATCTCGCGCTGCATGGTCTCGTGGAAGAGCCTCATCAGCGCGCGGACTTCGGCCCGCGGGCGCGACCAGTTCTCGGTCGAGAAGGCGTAGATCGAGAGGACCTTGACTCCGAGGGTCTCGCACGCGTCGAGCACACGCTTGATGGTGCGCACCCCGGCGCGGTGACCGAAGCTGGCGGGCTTCCGGCGCCGGCGGGCCCAGCGGCCGTTGCCGTCCATGATGATCCCGATGTGGCGGGGGATCTGAGGGTCCAAGGTCACCACAGCGTACCGAGTGGGCCTGAGACCCGAACCTGGGAACTCGGGACCTAGACTTCCATGACTTCGGATTCTTTGCGGCCCGCCAGGGCGTCGACCTTTTCGATCTGCCCTTCCGTGATCTTCTGCAGTCGGGCGGTCCCGCGTTTCGAGTCGTCCTCGGCGACCTCACCCTTCTTCTGCATCTGGTCGATGCGATGGATCTCGTCGCGCCTCACATTGCGAATCGCGACGCGCGCCTCCTCCGCTTTCTGACGCACGAGCTTCACGTATTCGCGCCGGCGTTCTTCGGTGAGGGGCGGTATCGGCACCCGGATGACCTGGCCGTCGCTCGCCGGATTGAGCCCCTGCTCGCCGGAACGCAGCGCCTTCTCCACCGCGCCGATCTGGCTCTTGTCGTACACCTGCACCACGAGGAGCCTCGCTTCTGGCGCGCTGATCTGTGCGAGCTCCTTGAGCGGCGTCGGGGTGCCGTAGTACGGAACCATCACCTTATCTATGAGGGCCGGATTGGCACGCCCGGTCCGGATGGTCGAAAGCTCGGTCGCGAAATGCTCGACCGACTTGGCCATCTTCGACTCGGCGT
>JBGPYE010000056.1:0-7889 GCA_041493095.1 Candidatus Dormibacteraceae bacterium | reverse complement strand
TGGAGCGTCGCCGCGTAGACCCAGAAGATTCCCGGAGGCTTGTTGTCCACGCCGCCCGACCCGTAGAGCTGCCCGCCGGTGTTCATGAGCGCGGCGATCGAGCCGTAGATCGCCTCGTCGCCGTCGAGCAGGCGGTGCACGAACGCCGGGAGGTGGGCGATGACCACCGTGAGCGCGATGAGCGCCGCCCATAATCCGATCTGTTTCGGGCGGGTCATCGACTGGACTATAAGTTGGTACCGTCAGCCGGTGAGGAACTGGCGGCAGGCCTGGCCATGGCTTGGGCTCGCAGTCGTCAGCGTCGCTTTAATGCTCGACATCTGGCAGCGGCCGGAGCGTATTGGCATCGACTTTCACACCTACTTTGCAGCGGCGACGGTTGGCCTCCAGCAGGGGTGGCCGCACATCTACGACCAGGCGCTCGTCGCCGCAGTTCAAGAACGGCTCGTGTCGAGAGAATTGTCGCAGCCGTTCCTGAGCCCGCCGACGGTGGCCTGGCTCGTTGTACCTCTGACCTTTTTTTCTTACTGGGTCGCGTACGCCGTTTGGGCCCTGTTCACCTTCGCTTCGCTTGCCGTCGCGCTCGCGTGGTCTGGTGTGAGCGCTGGAATGAGCCGCTGGATCGCGGTCGTCGCAGCGCTCTCGCCGTGGTGGGGCGCGGTGCACGCGGTGAGCCTGGGCCAGGTCGTTCCGCTCGTCGCCGCCGGGGTGGTCGTGGGTTGGCGGTTGCTGCGCGACGATCGCGACATCGCTGCGGGCATCGCGCTGTCCGTGATCTTTCTCAAACCGAACACAGCGATTATCGTGCCGTTCGCCCTGGTGGTCGCCGGGCGCTATCGCGCTTTCGCCTCGTGGCTTGCGATGGGCGGCGTTCTCGCTTTGATAGCCATCTTGTTGATGGGCGTTCAGGGGATCTCCGCCTACGTCAACGAGCTGCGCGCTCCCCTGCCGATCGGAGCCGACGCCCTCACCCTGCATGGTGCATGGGATGTGACCGGCGTGGTGGCGCTCGCCTTGCGCATCCTCATCGTGGGCGCCGTACTCGCGACCGCGTTCAAGCTGCGCGGCTCGCCCGGCATGGTCGTTCCGCTCGCCGTCGTTGGCTCGCTGCTCATATCGCCGTACCTGCACGCGTCCGATCTGTGCATGCTGGCCGCAGCCGCCTGGATCGTGTGGGAGGAACGGCCGGACACCGCCTGGCGGGTCGCCCTGCCGGCCGGATGGGTCCTTGCGAGCCCATACGTTTGGCTGGCGACCCATAGCCCAGGCTTGAATCGCTGGCCCACGATCGAGCTTATCTTCCTCGCGGTCCTCGGCTTGATGGCATGGAGACCCTTAACAAGCGCGGCTGACTTGAGGACACGGGCACCCGCATAATCAGGACGCCCGCGCCATTCCAGGGGAACCTTTTGCCACTCGACATCCACGAAATCAACGGACCACTGCGGGTGCTCGCCGGACCCGGTACCGGCAAGACACACGCGCTGGTCGACCTGTACGAGCAGGCCGTGCGCGAACGCCTTGCCAGTCGCGGTGAGATCCTGGTGCTCACTTTCTCCACGGGCGCCGCGGCCGAGATCTCGCGGCGAATCGACGCGCGCTTGCATGACGAGTACGGAGAGGCGTGGATCTCCACCTTTCACAGCTTCTGTGCACGCCTCCTGCGCGAGCATGCGCCGGATCGAGAGCGCCTTCTCCTCAACGGTTTCCAGGAGTGGCTTGTCATGCGACAGGTCCTGGGCGAGCTCGATGCGGAGGTGCTCGGGCCGCTTGACGGCGTGCGCCGGTCGGATGCTTTCGCGCGCGACGTCCTGACATTCGTCGCGCTGATGAAGCAGAACCTCGTGCATCCGTCGGCGCTGGTGTTGGCGGCTGAAGCGAGCCCGAGCGAACGGCTTCGCGTCCTGGCCTCCGTCTACCAGGCTTACCAGCTGCGCCTGCAGGGCGCCGGCATGCTCGACTTCCGCGACCTCATCTCCGGTGCGATCGAGCTGCTTCAGTCCAACGGACCCCTCCGCGAGAACCTGAAGGCGCGGTTTCGCCTGATCCTCGTCGACGAGTTCCAAGACGTCGACCCGGCGCAGTTTGAGCTGCTCCAGCTTGTCGCGCCGCCCGAAGCGCGGCCGCGCCTTGTCGTGGTCGGCGATCCAGACCAGTCGATCTACGGCTTCCGCGGGACTGTTCCGCGCCTGCTGAGCCGCGACTTCGCGGCCGTCTACGGAAGCGCGACGCGGCGCCTGGAGGATTGCCACCGGTCATCGCGGGAGGCGCTCGACGCCGGCGACCGCGTGCTGGCCGCCACCCATCCGGGCCGCGAGCCGCGACTGCTGCGAACGACCGTGGTTCCGGTGCCGCCGGCGGTCGTGGTCGCGCGCGAGGGCGATCCTGTCGACGAAGCGTTTTTCGTCGCGCGCGAGATCAAGCGGGTTCATGCCCAGTCGAGCTCGCTGAGACATCACGACTTCGCAATCCTGCTGCGCAGCACCACCGCTTTCGGTGCTCCATTCGAAGAGGCGCTGCGCGCGCTGGGCCTGCCGTATGAGGTGCGTGGATCCGGCGCCACGTCGCGCAACGAGGTGGTGCGCTTCCTGGTCGGTTACCTCGAATCCCTGCGAAGCCCCGACGACCCGGACGCTTTCGACGGCGCGCTCGCCTCGAGCCTCGGCGGCGTCGGAGCGCGGACGCTCGGCCGCCTTCGGGCCAACGCTCGCGAGCGGAGTCGCCCGCTCCTGCGCGTGGTGCGCCGCCTGATGTACGCGCTGGCCGCGCGTGACCGGCAGCGCTATCCCCTGCCCTGGGGCGGCGAGGCGCCGGTGCAAGAACCCGGAGAGGTCAGGCCAGAGCCCGACTACATGGCCTTCTTGTCCGAGGACGAGCTCGGCGCCCTGCACGCCGCGATGGTGACGCGCCACCGCCTGCTCGATCGGGCCTCGAGGCTGACGCTGGCAGCCCTTGCCTATTCAGTCCTGATCGAGGACGGCGCGATGCGGCGGCTCCTCGGCCTCGAGCTCACCGACGAGCAGCGCGCCGAGGCGATCTCCGACCTGCGCGCCGCAATCGAAGGCCTGGAAGCGATCGAGGCCGTTCACGAGCGACTGCACGGCTCGAAGCCAAAGCTGGGCGACATCACCGGTTCGCTCGAGACCCTGTTGGCGGCCGCGGCCGATGACAGCGAAGCGGCGCCGGGGCAGCGCGACGCAGTCCAGGTGATGACGGTCCACCAGGCGAAGGGACTCGAGTTCGAGGTCGTGTTCTGCTCCGGATTCGCGCACGGCCTGTTTCCTCTCCCGGTGCGCCCGCATCCGCTGCTGGACGAGGACGACCGCGCGTGGCTCGAGGGGTTCAAGGTCGGCTTCATGCCGTCGTGGCCTTCGGACCCTGACGGACACCTCGCGGAGGAGGCGCGCCTCGCCTATGTGGCGATGACCCGCGCGCGGCAGCGACTCTACCTGACATACGCCGATTCCTACCTGCGCCAGGCGGGACCCTCGGTGTTCCTCGACATGGCCGCGCCAGACGCGGAGTCGCGGGTGCTCACACGCGGTTCATCGCGCCTGCAGCCGGGCGACGTGCTTCTGCCGCGTGAGGCCGAGGTTCTTCTCGCTTCGCATCGATCGGCGCTGACGGATGGCATCCCGGCGCGCGCTGCGGCGCTCGGTCTCGACGTCGCCTTCCTCACCGATCCCGACTCGGGGGAGCCTTTCGAGTCTTACGGCGAGGGGCGCAATCCCACGTTGGTGCAGATCGACCATTTCAGCCCGACGACGCTCAACGACTACCTCAAATGCCCGCGTCTTTATTGGTACAACCACCACCCGGGGCTCGTCGAGGAGCCGCGGTCGGTGGCGATGGAGCGCGGCGGATTCCTGCACAAGGTGCTGGAGGACTTCCACGCCAAGGAGGGCGAATGGCGGCCGCTCGAAAACGAGCAGCAGAAGGCCTGGCTCGAAGCGGCACTGCAGGGCCACCTCGAGACCTATCTCGCGAACATGGAGGGCGTGCTCGACCGCAAGCGCGAAGAGCGCCAGGTGCGATCGCTGCTGACCAACTACATCCGCTTCGTGACCGGAATGCAGCAGATCCGCCGCTTGGGCACTGTCGACACGGAGATCCGGTTCAGCCTGCAGCTCGATGGGTCGGAGATCGTCGGCAAGATCGACCGCGTGAACGACGTGGGCGACGGTGAGGTCGAGGTCGTCGACTACAAGACCGGAGCGGGCAAACCGATGAAGTACGCCTACGAGGCCTACTTCGGGCCGGAGCTGTACGACGTGCAGCTTGCCCTCTACTACCTTGCGTGCAAGGACGGCGTCGATGAGGAGGGCAAGCCGCTGGGCTTCAGGCCGCGCTTCCTCTCGCTGTGGTACCCGAAGGAATGGGTCTGGCGCGACATGCGTCAGGTCATCTTCAGCATCGGGCGCGCCGCGGGCCTCAAGGAATATCGCGAGAAGCTGCTGACCGAAGAGGACCTCGACCGCAGCCGCGCGACGGTCGTGCACGCGATCGAGCGCATCAAGGGAGGCCACTTCGAGCCTGCGCCTCGAGAGCTCGCCGGGACTTGCGTGACGCGCTTCGGTAGCTGCCCGCACGCGGCGGTGTGTCCGTATGGGGGAGCTCCACCGGAATGAGCGCCACGCGTCTTCCGACCACCGTCTCGCTCAGCCTCGAGCAGGCCGCAGCCGCGCATGCCGGGCCCGCCGGCGCATTTCTCATCGCCGCCGGCCCGGGCACCGGCAAGACGTTCACCGCGACCGAGCGTTTCTGCTGGCTGGTCGAGCAGGGAGTCGCTCCGGACCAGATCCTCACCGTCACGTTCAACGACCGCGCCGCCGAAGAGCTAAGGCAGCGGATCGCCAAGGAGATGGGGGCGCGACAGCCGGAGCTGGGTCCGGAGGTACTGGACGGCGCCTGGATCGGCACGTTCCACGGCACGTGTGCCCGCCTGCTCGACGAGTTCGCTTACCTGGTCGGCGCGCCGCGCGAGATGAAGGTCCTCGACGAGACGGGACAGCGATTGTTCGAGCAGCAGCTTCTCGCGGGCCTGCGCAGCGGCTCGGCCGCCCCATTCGACCCGGACTCGTTCTCGGCGCTCGCGGTCGAGGACCTGGACGAGCTGCTTCGCTCAGGGCTGCGATTCCTGCTCAAGCTGAAAGGTCGAGGCATCACCCCGGACCTCTTTCATGAGCGGGCGCTCGAGCTTCACGCACAGAACTGGCCCTCACATGCGGAAGGCAAGGCCTCCAACGGTTCTGGCGGTCCGGACCCATCACTCGCTGAGCTCGAAGCGATCGAGGTGCTGTTTCTCGTCTACCAGACCTATGAGAGCTCGCTGCGCACCGCCGGGGTGCGTGATTTCGACGACCTCATACTCGAGGCGATCGAGTCGCTGCAGCGCGTGCCCGAGTTTCGCCGTCGCTGCCGAGAGCGGTTCCGCTACCTGCTGGTCGACGAGTTCCAGGACACCAACCGTATCCAGCTGGACCTCATCCGCCTGCTGGCCGCGGACAACTTCGGCAACGTCGCAGTCGTCGGTGACGCCAAGCAGTCGATCTACGGATGGCGCGATGCCGAAATCGAGAACATCCGCAGCCGGTTCCCGGGGAAGCGCCTCCCGTTGACCCACAACCGGCGCTCGTACCAGGGCATCCTCGACTGCGCGACCGACTTCATCCGGCGGGACCCGGATTTCGCCGCTGAGCCCGACCTCGTGGCGACGCGCGGCTCGTCGCCGCAGCCGGTGACCGTGATCATGGCGCCGGACCCGCGCACCGAGGCGCGATCGCTTGCGCAGACGATCCGCCGGCTCCACGTCGGGGGTCGCCCCTTCGCCGACATCGCGATCCTCGCCCACTCGATTCGAATGCTCCCCCGCGAGTTCGAGGACGAGCTGCGCCGCCAGGGCATTCCGTACATCACGAGCGGTGGGTCGGGATTCTTCGACCGCCAGGAGATCAAGGACGTGCTCGCGCTCCTGCGCCTGACCGAGAACCCGATGGATGACGGCGCGTTCGTGCGTATCCTCCAGGGCCCGATCGTCCGGCTGCCAGACGATGGCATGTACCGGCTGGCCTCTCGACGCAAGGGCCGCTCGGGCATGCGCCTGCGTGATTGCTTCGACGAATCCGCTCGCGAAGGTTTCCCGGAGATGGACCAGAAGGTCGCAAGCGAGGGGGTCCGGCTCATCGAGCTGACCGACCGGCTCGGCCGGCTCCGTGACGCGCTCACGGTCGCCGACATCCTTTATCGACTCCTCGAGGAGAGCGGCTACCTGCGCTGGGCTGAGCTGCGCGCGCAGCGTGACGGCAGCCCCCGCGCGCTGCTCAACCTGCGCAAGGTCTTTCAGCTGGCGGGCAGATTCGAGCGCGACCTTTCGCTGGCGGGGATCGGCGACTTCGTGCGGCATCTCGACCAGGTCATCGACGCCGAGCTTCCGGTCGGCGAGGCGGCGGAAGAAGCCGCGACCACGGAAGCTGTCTCGCTGCTGACCATCCATTCGGCGAAGGGCCTCGAATTCCCGGTCGTGTTCCTCGTCAACCTGCGGCCACCGAGGCCTAGGGACACCGAGCGCTTCTTCTTTGACCCGGACAGCCTCGGCTTCGTGATGAAGAACTGGCGCGGAGAAAAACATCCTCGCTACCTGGAGACCTCACCCGGCGCGCCCGCGGTCGCCCTGGCGATCGGTGAGCGGCGCCGGATCGTGTATGTCGGCCTGACGCGCGCCAGGGACGCGCTTTACGTCACCGCCACGCGCGAAGAGCCTTCGGCGCGCGAGGTCGGCGCCAACGGCCTGGAAAACCACGACCATTTCGCCGAGATCCTCAGCTGGGCGCTCGCGAATCCAGAGTCGGCCGCGATCGTCGAAGCCGAGCAGCTCGAGCTTCCTGCCATGCGAGCCGCCTGGAACGGTCACGTGGACGGCGGCTCAGCCGTGGTCTCCGCGGTGCTCGACCGCCTGGAGCAGCTGCAGCCTCGGCAATCGGAGGCGGACGTCAGCGAGCCGGCGGAGGTCGAGCTGAGCTTCTCGCAGCTGCACGACTTCGAGGTCTGCCCGGTGCGGTACCGGTTCAGCCAGGTCTGGCGGGTGCCCGCTCCACCTGATGAGCTCCAGCCCAGGCACGTGCAGGCGATGGGCTCGACCGAGCTTGGCTCGGCGGTTCACGCCGCGCTTGCCTCATGGCATGCATCGGGTGGCGACCTGATGAGCCTGTACACCGGGCCGGAGGCGGGGCGGGAGATGCTTGCCCGCTACCTCTCGCATAAACTCGCGGCGGCGAAGACCCTGGCGGTCGAGGTCGGGTTCAACATGAGGATCGGCGAGACCCGGGTGCGCGGCCTGGTCGACCGGATCTGCGAGCTCGACGGTCAAACCGTGCTCGTCGACTTCAAGACCAACGCCTCACTCGACGCGACGCTCATCGAGGCCTACTCGGTGCAGCTGAGGCTGTACGGACTTGCGGCGCGGCGGGGCCTGGTGCCGGGCGGCGCCGAGCCCCGCCTGGTGCTGTTCGACATGCGCCGCGGCGAAATCAGGGACGTGGCGCCGGATGACGCAGGAGTGGAAGCTCGAGTCCGCGCGGCGGCAGCCCGCATCGCGGTCCGGGACTTCAGCCTCGGGCCTCAGCACGCAGAACGACCATGCAAGCTCTGCGCCTACCGGCCGATCTGCCCCGACGCGAGACCGTAACCTCAGGACCGTGAACCAGCCGCTGGAAGCGCGTTACTTCGAGCGGCGTGAGATCAAGGAAGCGATCGCCTTCGCTGAGGCCGGCGGCATCGCGATCCACCGCAACTTCGACTACTACCACGGCTCAAAGATCCGGGGAATGACGCGTGAAAAGCCTTTCCTGCACGTGATCGGCCTGCGGCCGGCGCTCGAGGAGTGGGGGCGG
>JBGPYE010000042.1:0-8763 GCA_041493095.1 Candidatus Dormibacteraceae bacterium | reverse complement strand
GAGTCGGTCTCGTCGAGGATCGCGATCTCAGGCTTCAGCATCGCCATCTGCAGGATCTCCGCGCGCTTCTTTTCGCCGCCGGAGAAACCGTCGTTGATGTATCGCGGCAGGAACGAGTCGTCCATGTGCAGAACCTCGAGCTCGCCCTTGAGCATCGAGCGAAACTCCTTGGGGGAGATCTGCTTCGACTTGTCCTTGCCGTCGTAGCCGCGCTTTGAGTTGATCGCCGTGCGAAGGAAGTTGGTCATCGAGATGCCAGGCACTACGACTGGGTACTGCAATGCGAGGAACATGCCGAGGCGGGCCCGCTCATCGACCTCGAGCGCGAGCACATTCTGTCCTTTGAAGATGACCTCGCCGCCGTCCACGGTGTAGCCGGGGTGGCCCATCAGGGTGTGCGAGAGGGTCGACTTGCCCGAGCCGTTGGGGCCCATGACCGCGTGAACCTCGCCCTTGTTGATGGCGAGGGTGACTCCCTTCAGGATCTCCTTGCCTTCGACGCTCGCCCGCAGGTCTCGAATCTCGAAATCAGCCAACTCTCCCTCCGCTCTCCTTGACTTCATATGTACAGTCGCTGGCCGCCTCGGCCATCCACGTGGACCTTGTCACCTGCGCTCCGAGGAGCCGTTCGTACATCTGCTGCTCGTTCACGCAGGGAAGCCCGGTGCGGGCGGCGACGTCCTGGATCGGGCAGTTGCAGTGACGGATCGCGAGCCCACCCTCTGCCAGCTCGACCACCTCGGCCATGTGACCGTGCTCGGTGGCGAGCTTGGCCAGCTCGCGGACGCGCGCTCGAAAGTCTAGCCCCGCCAGTCGGGGGGCATATTCGGCCTCGAGCCTCGCGGCCCGCCGCTCGAAAAAGCGCTTCAACTGCTCTTCGGACAGGAACTCGACCAGCTGGCCCGTGAGCTCGCGATGGCCGCCCGGGAAGTGATCCCCGGCGGCGGCGGTCAGCTGGTAGACGTTCTCGGGTCGGCCTCGTCCGTGCGGGGTGGCGGAGGCGACGGTGGCAAGGCCGGCGGTCTCCAGGGCTTCCAGGTGGCGCAGCGCGCCCTGCTTGGAAACCTCGAGGTGCAGAGCGATCTCGCCCAGCGTGGCCTGGCCACTGGTCTTCAGGAAGGCAAGGATCGTGTCCCGTCTCGAATCTACGTGCGCCCTGCGCGCGCCCGGCAAGTCCACACGTGCATCGTACGAGTTTTTCAACACCGAGGTTGAAATACCCCGCAGCCGCGGTGTGCGGGGATACTCTCGGCGCGATGCGCCGCCTCCTGGCTTTGCTCGTGCTCGCTCTCATGGCGATGGCGCCGGCCACTGCTTACGCCGCGGATGTGTCATGGGAGCAGTGGCGGGCGTTCGCCGGGGTCTTCGATGTCGACGGCCCGCGCAGCGACGGCTCGCTGATCGTCGCCGGCTCGGCGGCGCTTTACCTCGTAGATCCGGCCGGCACGGCCATCCCGTTCGCCCGCGGACCCGGCGGGTATCACGAGGACCCCGGCGCCGAGGCATATCTGGCGCTATCCCGGGGCGGACATGTGGCCGCGGCAAATTGCGACTTCGCGCCTGACGAGACCTACTTATTGCGGCTGCACGTGCCGATCGGCATCAACCGCGTCAATGCCGCCGGAGACGAGTCGGGTCCGTTCGTCAACCTGACCGGCGTCGACTCGCTCAACGGCATCGCGTTCGATACAACGGGCGCGTTCGACCGCCGCCTCCTCGTGACCGGCTCGTCCGGCGGCAAGACAGTGATCTTTGCGATCGACTGCACCGGGGCGGTGCAGACCATCACCCGATCCGCGCCCGTGCTCGAGGGCGGATTGGCGGTGGCCCCGAGCAGCTTTGGCTCGTTTGGTGGCGCGCTCATCGCCCCCGACGAGCTGAGCGGCAAGATCTACGCCATCGCGCCGAGCGGGACGGTGAGCCAGGTGGCGAAGCCGGCGCTGCCGACAGGCGGCGACATCGGAGTCGAGAGCGTCGGGTTTGTCCCTCCCGGAATGATCACTCGCGGCGGCGCCGTCTACTACGCCGACCGGCTGACCGCCGGCAATCCCCACGCGGGCACCGACAGCCTGCTTCGCCTGACCTCGGCCCAGCTGGTGGCCGCGGGTGTTCAGGAGGGCGACATGCTCGTCGCGATCGAGGGCGGAGCAACGCTCATCGCGGTGCGCTGCGACACCGCTTGTACCGTGATTCCGGTGGTCGCCGCGGCGACCAGTTCTCACGGGGAAGGCCACATCGCTTTCACTGTCGAGGCGCCACCGCCAAGCCCGATCGCTGCTACACCTCGCGTCACCCCTCCGGCTCTTCCGCCTCAGCTGGTCGCGTTCATCGGCGAGTGGGGAATCCCCACCACCGCCCTCGTGCTCCTCCTGGCGCTGGTCGCTGCCGTCGGCGTGCCGGCAGTGATTCGCCGGCGGCGACGCAGGAACGGCTAGAGACCCTTAGCGATGGACCGCGCCCTGCTGCTGGGAGCGCGAGGCCTCCGCGCCTTCGGCTTCGGGTTCGCGGCGGTGCTGATCGGCGTTCACCTGGAGCGTCGTGGCCTGTCGGCGGTGCTGATCGGGTTGACGCTCGGCCTCGGCCTGGCGGCCGCTTCCATGTCCGGCCTCGCCTCCGCCAGCCTGGCCTCGCGGATTGGGCGGCGCCAGGCTCTCGCTGCCTCCGGGATTCTCATGGCGCTGACGGGCCTCGACCTCGCGCTGGCCACGCAGCCCATCCTTCTAGTGGCTGCCGGCTTGACCGGGATGCTTGGTGCAGCAAGCGTCGACCTGGGTCCCTTCGCGTCAGTCGAACAGGCCGTGCTTGCGGAAGCCGTTCCGGCCGAGACACGGAATGTGGCCTTCGCTCGCTACTCGGTGACAGGAGGTCTGTTCAATGCCGCCGGCGGACTGAGCGCGACGCTATCGAGCGGTCCAGGATCCACGAAGGCCTTCTTCCTTTTCTATGCCGCGATCGGACTGGTGACGGCTGCGCTGCCAATGTTCATGTCGGCCAAGGTCGAAGCGCCGGTGGCTGGGCCCGCTTTCGGTTCGTTCAGGCCGCTGGCCGGGCTGGCGGCGCTTTTCGCGCTCGACTCGTTGGGCGGCGGCTTCGTCGCCAACGCAGTCATCGCGTACTGGCTGCACGTTCGCTTTGGTGCGGACGCTGCGATGCTCGGCCCGGTGTTCGCGGCGGGGGCGGTCCTTCAAACCCTGTCATACGAGGCGTCGGGGCGACTTTCCCGCCGCTTCGGCCTGGTCAACACAATGGTCTTCACCCACCTGCCAAGCAACGTGCTGCTGCTGCTCGTCCCGTTCAGCCCGAGCCTTGCGTGGGCGATCGGGCTGCTGCTCGCGCGATTCGCCCTGTCCCAGATGGACGTGCCCGCGCGGCAGGCTTATATCGTTTCGATCGTCCCGCCTGCAGAACGCGCTGGAGCCGTTGCGATGACGGGCGCTGTGCGCGGAGTGGCCCAGTCGTTCGGCCCGGTGCTGGCGGGCGCCGCCATCGGTGTAGCTGCATTCGGTGTGCCGTTTTTCGCCGCCGGAGGCCTGAAGATCGTCTACGACATCGGGCTCTTCGCCGGATTTCGAAATCGCCGGGCGGAGCACGAACGCTAGTCTCGTGCCATGCCCGAGGACCTGAGCGCGATTGAGGGGGCGGAGCTGGAGCGACGCGTCGCGGCTATTCGAGAAAAGATGCGGCCTCTAGAACAGGACCTGGCTGCGCTACGCGGTGAGCGCGACGTCCTGATGACTGAGATCCGGCGGCGCGAGCGCGGCGCGCACCGGACATCACGAGCCGACCTCAAGGCGGCGATGAAGGAGGGCCAGTTCCCGACGGTGGCCGAGCTGGTCGCCGCCAGCGAAGCGGGGTCGCTCGAGGACTACGCCTTCAACCTGAAGACCGGAGGCGAGGTGAAACTAGGCTTCCCCGGCGCGCGTCTACAGAGTGTGACCTTCACCGATGGCGCCAAAACCGCCCAGGCCAACGACCTCGCCCAGGCCGCCGAGCTGTACGCGGCAGGATGGGAGCTCGGCAGCCCCGGCCGGCCCGGTGTGAGGGTTCACTTTCCGGGGACTCGTCAAGAGCGGCTGGTGCCGGCAAACGAGGTGTATGCTCGGCCCGGCGACCGGGGGGAGGGGTGAGGCCGTTTAAGGGATGGATGAGAGTGAAAGTGCCTGAATGATCACCCTCGAGCGCCCCGCGGAGGCGCCTGAACTAGCTACGCCCGTCCGGGCTCCGACACCCTCACCGGTTCGACCCAAGGCTTCGGGCCTGAGCGCCCGGGCATCAGCGCTCGCGCTGACTGCGGCTCTGCTGGCCGCGATCGCAGGCAGCGCGGGGGCCCTCGACAGTGGCATCGCCCTGGGAGTGCAGGGGCGCGCGGCTTCGCTTCACCAGCGGTGGGCTGCAATGCGGGCCGATGGCATCCCCGACGCGGACCTGGCGGCCCTGGAGCAGGAATGGACTTACACCCAGGGTGCGCGCCTGTTCAACATTGGGGCCGGCTTCTGGACGCCCGGGGCCAGCGCGATCGTGGACCGCTGGCAGGTCGAGACCGACGCGATCTGGGCGCGCGACCTGCGGCTCTACCGCGCGGGGGCGGTCGCGGCCGCCCAGAACCTGCACGCGGTGCTCGGCACCGAGTCGAGGGTTCAATCCAAGTCTCGGGCCGATGCGCTCGCCGCGGCGACCACCCCCGGCGATTTCGCCGGATTGCTGGCCGACTGGGCCCTGGAAGCAAAGCTGGTGCCGGTCGACAGGAGGATTGCAGCTGCGACCGGGACGCTCGCCAGCCAGGCTGCTCAGGCCAAGAACCTCGGCATCCGCAACGATCCGTCTGCCGACCTGCTGGCCCGCGCGGACAAGTACAGCCAGATGAATTCCAGTGAAAGGATGGCCCGGGCGGAGCTCCTCACCCGGAGCCTGACCTTCGGGGGTATCGACCTTCAGGGCCGGCTCGACGCGGCCGCTGTCACGCAGCAGGCGTTCAAGCACACCGCCGACCGGATCTATGTCGCGAGCGTGTATGGGATCGACCTGTCGGGCTACCAGGGGCGCATCGACACCAACCACGGCGCATACGGCGCGGCCACGACGGTGGCGGAGTTCAACCGCATCAGCGGGGACCTGAACCAGATCGCGTCCACCGCCGACGGCGCGATCTATGCCGCGCTCAACTCCACGCACATCATCTCGGGCGTCTCGTTCATCTATCAGAACCACCCGCTGAGCTGCGAAGAGGCCGCGACCTCGATGGCGATGACGCACCAGGGGATCTACGTGAGCCAGGACCAGATACTGGCCGAGCTCGGTGCCGACCGGCGCTCGATGTACGTCGACGGAGCCGGAAGAGTCCGGTGGGGCAACCCTTACCAGACCTTTGTCGGCAACGTGAACGGCAGCGAGAGCAACTACACCGGGTTCGGCACCTTCTATCCGCCGCTGGTGCGCATCGCGAAGGCGCACGGGGCGAACATCCTCGCGTACGGATCGATGTCAGCCGACACCGTCTACGCGCGCGTGATCGCGGGCCATCCGGTGGTCGCCTTTGCGACGTGGGACTGGGCGTGGCACCCGCGCCGGGACTACCTGAGCTTCGACGGGCAGTGGATCCCGTGGGTCGGGCCTTATTACGCGTCGCACGTCTACACAGTGGTCGGCGTCAGTCCCGGGTCGGTGCTGATCAACGATCCGATCCGCGGCCAGTACTGGATCAGCAAGGGCGCGTTCCAGGCGGGCTACTCGGACTTCAACGAAGCCATCGTTTTCGCCTAAGCCGAACGAGCTTTTTCGCCTAAGCGGAACGAGCTTGAGCCGCCCCCCGCCCTAACCCTCCCCCTGCGGAGGAGGGGATGCGCTGTTAGCCGCCCCTGACGCTGCCCCCTTCGGAGGAGGGGATTTAGGTGCTTGTTGTTGGGGCCAGGACGACGAAGACTCGGCCGCTGTTCAGGGCCGGGTAGGCCTGGTCTAGATCGTCGATGGCGTGCATCAGCTGGTCGTAGCTGATGACGTAGCCATGGCCTTTCGTCAGGCCAGGGTCGTTGAGGATGTACTGGTCCGACTGGTTGTAGCCGACCACCACAAGGAAGTGCGAGACCGAATAGCCGGCCTGCTCATAGTGCGTTCGGTATCCCGGGTAGTTGGGGTTGCCCAGTCCATGCGTGCGGACACCTACCATCAGCGGCCGTCCCAACGCCAGCTGCTGTTTCATGTTCAGCCGGTCAGACGGCAAGAGCTTGTAGGCATAGCCGAGATTGTGTTGAGCGACTTCGCCCACCTGCTGGCTCGTGAGGTCCACCGCGGGCTTCCAGCCGGTGACCTGGTTGATCGCCGCGTCCGCGGTCCTGGGGTCGATCAGCGC
This sequence comes from Candidatus Dormibacteraceae bacterium, assembly GCA_041493095.1. Lineage (GTDB taxonomy): Bacteria > Chloroflexota > Dormibacteria > Dormibacterales > Dormibacteraceae > Palsa-870. The sequence goes on along the minus strand of JBGPYE010000042.1, from coordinate 2,417 downwards.
GCCCGAATGGTCGCCACGCAGGTAGCGGTCGACCATCACGATGCTGGCCTCCTCGCACGTGTGCTGGCGGTCGGCCCAATTGTTCAGCGGTGCCTGTGACGTGAACGGAACCGGGAGGATGACCGCTGTAGGCAGGTTCACCGGCACCGCGTCCGGAATCGTGGTGTTTAGATCGATCGGGACCAGGTCGGGCGTGACGTAGCTGATCTGGGGTCCGGCTCCGAAGAAGGCGAAGTAGACGCCCGCCCCGATGCCGACGGTCGCCACCAGGCCCAGGCCGAGCAACCACTTGAGGGCTCCGAACATCGCTACCTAGAACCGTCCGGGGTAAGGAAAGGTTCTGGTTTGGGGAAGGGCAATCTCGTTTCCATCGCTGGGAGCGTGCGCAGTATACCGGCGGATTTACATCCCTAAACCCATACATGTGGACGCCCCGTGCTCGGCGTTTCAGTAGCGACTGAGGCATGGCGGTGGTTCGGCGAACCCAAGCATCGGCGACCCAAAAGCCAGTCAAGGTGCGCCCCCGGAAACCTCTAGCGCCCTCTCGCGCCGCATGGGCGGCCGGGCTTCGCTCGGCCGCGACTTTGTCTTCTCTCCACCCAATCGCGGCTGGGAGTAACTACTTAGATAAGTCCCATCCCGGGAGGGTGAGCATGGGCGCCTCATCGGGGCCGGGGGCCCTCGAACTTGGCCTTCGAGCGCACCGATGGGAGGGAACCGAGCCGGTTCCCTCCCATATACATTGGTCGCCGTGAGCGACCAGGCTGCCGGCGCCGCAGCCGAGCTCGGCAGTCGCGCTGTCAGTAATACGTTCTTCTTGCTCGGCGCGCGGACCGTAACCCGCGTGCTCTCTCTGTTCGTGATCGTCGTTCTCGCCACGGGACTCGGCGACACCGGCTACGGGCGGTACTCGACCTTGATCGCCTACCTGGCGTCGGTTTCGGTGATCGCGGACCTCGGCTTCAACCCGCTATACACGCGAGAAGCGGCCCGGCAGCCACGGGACCTTGGCCATTACCTGGGGACGCTTCTGGTTCTGAAGGTCGCGTTCGCTGCGGCGGCCAGCATCGTCCTCGCGATCGCGTTGGGCCTCGGGGCTGGGTTGGGCGCGTTGATATTGCCCGGCGCGGCGCTGCTGATCGCTACCGCCTACGCCAACCTGCTGCGCAACACCTTCTATGCAGTCGGCCGCGTTGAGTTCGATGCGATCGCGATCATTGCGGAGATCGCCATCCAGGGCGGCCTCATTTTCTTTGGTGCCCGGCGCCACGCGGACGTGAGCTTTTTCGTGTGGGCATATGCGGCCTCTTTCGGTTTCACCATCGTCTACTCGCTGGTGGTCATCCGCGTCTTCAACCTGGGGCGGATCCGGCTCGGCTTCGACGTCAACCTTGTGCGCCGGTGGTTCCCGCTCGCGCTGCCATTCGCATTCACCTTCTTTCTGACCAACCTCTACTTCCGCGCCGACGTGCCGATCCTCCAGCACTTCCGCTCGTTCGCCGAGGTCGGCTGGTACACGTTCGCCTACAAGCCCTTCGAGGCCCTTCAGTTCGTACCGCTGGCGATCCAGGCCGTCGTGTACCCGCTGCTCGGCGTTTACTTCATCAGCGACCTGTCGCGTTTGAAGGTTGCATATTCGCGCTTCTTCAAAGTGCTGGTCCTGCTCGGTTGGCCGCTGACAGTCGGGACGTTCATGCTGGTGCATCCAATCGGACGCCTTTTCCGATTGTTCCCGCAGTCCGAAGCATCGCTGCGCATCCTGGCCTTCGGCATCGTGTTCCTCTTCGCGAACTCGGCCTTTTACGCGATGCTCAATGCGACCAACCGGCAGCACATGAACGCGTGGGCGACCGGGCTCGCGGCCGCGATCAACATCGTCCTCAACCTCATCCTCATCCCGTTCTACGGCTACCTCGCGGCGAGCGCGACCACGGTAGTCACCGAAGCATCCCTGTGCGTCTTCGGGTGGTGGTTTATCCAGCGCAACCGCCCTGAGCTGCGGCTGCCTGTGATGAGCCTCAGCTGGCGCATCCTGCTGGCCGGGGCGGTGATGGCTGTGGTGCTGTATCCGCTCACCCGCTACTCGATCTTCATCAGCCTGCCCGCCGGTGGCGTGGCCTACCTGGTCGCCATCTATCTGCTCCGGGCGATCGACCCTGAGGAGTGGCGTCTCGCTCGCCAGGGCTTGCTCTCACGCCTGAGGCCGAACCGAGCCGCGTAACCCGCCGGGGCCGATAGCCGTTGGTGGCTATGGGAAAACGTAGAATCTACGCGCCCCCAAACATGGCTCGAAACCTACCTGAGAAGATCAAAACCAAGGGGGGCCACCACCCTCGAGCTCGCATCCATGCGACGTGGTCGCCGATCGGGCAGAAGATGCGTCGCACGGCGACGGTCCGTGGCCTCGGCGCGGTTCT
>JBGPYE010000023.1:0-9945 GCA_041493095.1 Candidatus Dormibacteraceae bacterium | reverse complement strand
GCCGGTTTCAGTCACAAAAGGACTGTAGCGCTAAGAGATTCCTGCTGCCGTGCAGGCTGCGGCGTACTGCGCGGTGCAGATGTCGGCCTTGGTCCAGAAACCGTCCGCGACGACGGTCGACTGGACGTTGGTCTTGTTGACCGCGACGGGGGTGAGGAGGACCGACTTGATGTCCGCCTTCCCGTTGTTCACGGTCTTGCCGTTGGTCATCGACGCGGGTACGGCCACGCCGAAGGCCAGGTCGTAAGCCAGCTGCGCGGCAGCCTCGGCCTCGGCCTTGATCGCCTTGTAGACGGTCATCGTCTGCTCGCCGGCGAGGATGCGCTGGATCGCGGCCAGCTCAGCATCCTGCCCCGTGATCGGAGGCAACGGCGAGAGGCCGGCCGCCTTCATCGCCGCGATGGCGCCACCGGCGGTGCCGTCGTTGGCCGCCAGGACTCCGTCGACCTTGTTGGCAAGAGCCGTCAGTGCACCAGACATCTCGGTCTGGGCGTTTGCCGGCAGCCATCCGGGTGTGTCGTATTCCTTGCCGTACTTGACCTTGCCGTCCAGGACGCTGTGCGCGCCCTGCTTGAACAGCTTGGCGTTGTTGTCGGCCGGGTCGCCGTTGATCTGAACGATCTGCGGGTTGGTCTTGCCGCTCAGGGCGGTCAGCAGGGCGTTGCCCTGGAGCGCGCCGACGGCGGCGTTGTCGAACGACAGGTAGTAGTCCAGGTCGGCTGTGTTGAGGATCAGCCGGTCATATGAGATGACGGGGATTTTCGCGGCTTTCGCCTTGGCAACGATGGCCGCGGCCGCTGCGCCGTCGACCGGGTCGAGCACGATGACGTTGGCGCCGTTCGTGATGGCGGCCTCCGCCTGTGTCTGCTGCGTCGGCGCGTCCTGCTTGGCGTTGCTGTAGATCAGCTCGCAGTTCGAGCAGAGCGCGGCCAGCTTGGCCTTGAAATACGGCATGTCCTTGGTGTCGTAACGCGCGGTCTGGGCCTCTGGCAAGAGAAGAGCGATCTTCTTGCCGGCGGTCCCTCCGCCTCCACTGCTCCCGCCGCATGCCATGAGGGCGAGCCCCAAGATCATGAAGGCGGGCACGAGCTTCACTAGCTTCATGCGCACTTACCTCTCATACGAATTCCTGTTGCCTTCTTCCCGAGCATTTCGACTCGGGGCGAGAGTGCGCCGGCAAGCAGGTCCCTACTCCAGCAGCCTGGCCTCGGCCCGGCTAGGGAGAGCATTGCTTACCCATACAAGTTTGTCAAGAGCGCGATCGTGCAGCCCACACTATTTGTTCAAGCTCTTGACAAACCCCCCGCGGGGGCGATGATTCCCGATGCCGGCATGTCGAAGAATGGAGAGGGGTCGCTCGGCTGGCTGCGAGAACGAAACCGGGAACGTGTCCTGGGGGTCCTTCGCGAGCGCGGGCGCATCAGCCAGGCTGACATCGCGCGGGTGACCGGCCTGTCCCGTACCACCGTCCACACCCTGGTCTCGGAGCTCAAGGATTCCGGTGTCGTGCACGAGGTCGAGTCGAGCGCGCGCGAGATTAAAGGCGGTCGGCCGGCCGTGCAGCTCATGCTGCAGGAGTCGTCGCTGACGGTGGTCGGCATCGACTTTGGGCACAGCCATGTCCAGGTCGCCGTCGCCGACATCGCGCATAACGTGCTGGCGGAGCGGAGATGCGATCTAGACGTGAACCGCGACGCGCGGACGGCCCTCGACACGGCCGCGCGCATGGTCGACGAGGTGCTGGACGAAGGTCGCGTGGACCGGAAGTCGGTGATCGCAGCCGGAATCGGCATCCCAGGACCGGTCGACCGCGGGCGAGGCACGGCCGGCTCGGCCACCATCCTCCCGGGCTGGACCGGAGTTCAAATCGGTCAGGAGATGCAGGAGCGGCTGGGGATCCCGGTCGAGATCGAGAACGATGCAAACCTCGGCGCGCTTGCCGAGATGACCTGGGGCGCCGGTCGCGAGTGCTCGAACTTTGCGTACATCAAAGCCGCCACCGGCATCGGGGCCGGCGTCGTCATCGACGGACGCCTCCTTCATGGAGCGTCCGGAACAGCGGGCGAGATCGGGCATACGACGCTCGATGAAAGCGGAGCTCTCTGCTACTGCGGCAATCGGGGCTGTCTCGAAACCGTGGCTTCGGGCCCGGCGATCGTCGCACTCGTGTCCAGCGGCCAGCCGGAGATACTCACCCTGGGACAGGTCATCGAGCTCGCGACGAGCGGCGACGCGCGGTGCCGGCGCGCGATCTCCGACGCCGGCCGGGAGATCGGCGTCGCTGTCGCCGGCCTTTGCAATCTCATCAATCCCGAGCGCGTGATCGTCGGGGGCCTCCTCAGTCGAGCCGGTGAGCTCCTGCTCCAGCCGGTGCGCGAGTCGATCCGCCGTCATGCCGTTTTCGTGGCAGCCGAGCGGGTCGAGGTCGTGGCCGCGGCCTTTGTGGAACGAGCCGAGCTGCTGGGATCTCTCGCGCTTGCACTGCAGGCTTCGGGCAAACGAACGGCGAACTTTATGGGTGCAGGCGGAACCTGGGAGTCTCTCCACTAACCGCGACTGTCCTCATCGCCCCTATCATCGAGAGCCGTGGCGATTAAGCGTGCCTGGATCGTGTTGGGCTTCGGGGTGCTCGCCGCGCAGACGGGTCACCTGCTCGTGTACCAGGTCCGCTTTGGCGCCGCGGCCCAGCAGGTCCAGAGCTCGGGCGCCCACGCCTACTTCCCCGGCGTGGTGCGAACCGGCTTGGGAATTGCAGCGGCGCTCGCCCTCGCGGCCTTATTCCTGATCGGGCTGGCTCGGATTCTCAGCGGCAGGTCGATCCGGACAGATTCCACGCCGCATTACGCGCGACTCGTCGCCACACTCTTCACGGTCCAGCTGCTCTTCTTCGCCGCGCAGGAGGTGGGCGAGGCGCTGGTCGGCGGCGCGCCGGTCGTCTCGGTGGCGCATCTCTTGCTCTGGGGAACCCTGGGACAGCTTCCGGTGGCGATGATCGCCGCGGCGGGTCTGCGCTGGATCCTGGCCCGGTTCGAGTCGGCTGTCAGGGAAATTCGCATCGCCTTGGCCGCGGTTGCCCCGCCTGGTGCATCCATGGCCGTGGCCGCCTGCGCCTGGAGCCAGGTCGACCGCAATCTCGCGCCAAGGCCTGTGGCTGGCGCTTCTCTCGCCAAGCGCGGGCCACCCTCCTCGCTGCGCTTCAGCTCGAACTGATCGCGTGCGCGCACACGCGCGCACATTAATAAGGAGGGCAACATGAGTCGCACGCGTATCGGCGTGGCAGTCGGAGTCCTGGTTTTGTTCATCGCTGTCGGCGGCATCGTGATCCTGGCGAACCGCAGCGGCGGTGGACAGAACGTGACGTTCAACGTCACCGTGACCGGCGCAACAGAAATGAAACCCAGCAGTCTTGCCGCTCATCAAAACGACAACGTCACCATCACCGTGACAAGTGACACCGATGGCGATGTGCACCTGCACGTCTACGACATCGCCTTTGAGACGAAGGCCGGCCAGACGGTGAGCCACACGTTCAAGGCGGACAAGACCTGCACCTGCGACATCGAGTGGGAGAGCACGAGCACCGGCCTAGGCACGCTGGTCGTTTCCCCATGATTCCGGCGGCCGGCATTCTTCTTCACGGCTTCGGACAGCGCTACGACCTGCCGATCTCCCTCGCGATCTACCTTTATGCGGCAGCTGGGGTGGTGGTCATCTCGTTCGTGCTTGTCGTCCTTTTCGCGGGCGACCAGGTGGGCGCGAAAGCAATCGAGTACCCCCGACGCGCGCTGACTTGGCTGGTCCCGGCCGCGCGCTCCAGCTGGCCCCGAATCGTCGGCGGCGCAATCGGCGTGGCGGGCCTCCTGGCGAGCGTGATCAGCGGTTTGTTCGGTTCGACCAATCCGGTGCTGAACCCCGCCGAGTACCTGGTCTGGATCTATTTCTGGGCGGGCCTTGTGATCATGGCGGGCCTCGTCGGCAACCTCTGGTATCTCGTCAACCCCTGGTCGGCGATCTACGACGCGGTGAACAGGATCCTCCGCCTGCGACCCGTCTGGAGGCTGCCCAAGACAGTCGGCGTCTGGCCGGCAACGGCAGCCTACTTCGCCTTCGCGTGCCTGGAGCTCACATCCGGCATGGCCAACCGGCCCTGGCTCGTCGCTTGGGTCGCCGTGATCTATTCGCTGGTGACCCTGGCCGGGATGTTCCTGTTCGGTCGTGACGAGTGGCTCGAGCACTGCGAGGGCTTCACGGTGTTGTTCGGCATCGTCGGCCGCTTCAGTCCGGTCGAGGCCGAGCGCGACGAAGCAGGGCGAATCAGCATGGTGTACATCAGGCCCTGGGGGGTGGGCTTGCTCAAGCCGTCAGCCACAGGTTGGGATCGAGTCGCCTTCGTGATCCTGATGCTTTCGACCCTCGCCTTCGATGGCATCATCGTGACGCCCGCGTGGCAGAGCTTTACCGTCGACCTCGAGCCGATCTGGCTCCCTATGGGCGGCTTCGGGTTCTTCTTCGTCCGCACGCTTGGCCTCATTCTGCTGTCGATCGCATTCCTGCTCGTTTTCATCACGTTCATGGAGCTCGTCATCTATCTAGGCAAGCGCAATGTGGACCTCAAGGCCACTATCTCCGCTTTCGCGCTGACGCTCGTTCCCATCGCCCTGGTATACAACGCAGCCCACAACTACAGCTACGTTGTCGTCCAGTCGCAAGCCTTGATCCCGCTGCTCAACGACCCGCTCGCCAGGGGCTGGCACCTGTGGCCCGCGGTGGCCGGGTTCAAGCCAAGCTTTGCGTTGGCTCAGGCATCGACGGTCTGGTATGCGCAGGTGGTGCTGATCGTCATCGGCCACGTCATCGCGGTGTACCTCGCCCACCTGAGGGCGGGCGAGCGTTTCCGGACCGCCCAGCGCGCGCTGCTGAGCCAGTACCCCATGCTTTTGCTCATGGTCATGTACACGATGACCAGCCTGTGGATCCTGGCCCAGCCCATCACCAGAGAGACCGGATGAGCCGGCAGCCCGCGAAACGCGCGAGGCCGATGCGCAAGCCCGTCGCTCGCACCCCGGTGTGGGTGACGCCGCTCGCGGTGGTGGCGGGCATCGCATTGCTGGTGGGCACTTTCCTTCTCATCCGGTGGTACACGACGCCGGTGCCGCCGCCGCCGCTGAACGTCGATTCGACACAGCGAGTCGTGGCGACCATCACGAGCCTCCCGGCCTCCGAGTTCGACTCGGTTGGGAAGGGCTCGGCCAACAACGTGATCAAACCGGTGTCGGGAACACCGCTCATTGGTCCAGGTGGCCATCCGGAGGTGTTCTACCTCGGCGCCGATTACTGTCCGTACTGCGCTGCGGAGAGGTGGCCGCTGATCATCGCGCTGTCACGGTTCGGCACGTTCTCGGATCTGAAGACAACGACCTCTTCCTCGTCCGACGTCTATCCGAATACGCCGACCTTCACCTTCCACGGCGCGACCTACGCGAGCCAGTACGTCGATTTCGTAGCTGTCGAGACAACCGACCGCGACAGCAGGCCGTTGGAGACGCCCACGGCGGCGCAGCAGGCGCTCGTCAACCAGTACGACACGACTGGATCCATCCCATTCGTAGACTTCGCCAACCGCTACGCGTTTTCGGGCGCGATGTACCTGCCGGACGTGCTGAGCGGGATGAGCTGGCAGGCCGTCGCCGACGCGCTGCAGCAACCCGACTCACCGCAGGCGAAAGCGATCCTCGGATCGGCCAACCTCATCACCGCAGCGGTCTGCAGGCTGACGGCGGACCAGCCCACGTCGGTGTGCTCCTCGGCCGCGATCCAGGCGATCGAGAAGACGCTGGGCTAGGTGAGGTGGCAGATGCTGGCGATGCTTGCCAGCGTAGCGGGCCTTGCCATCTCGGTCTATCTGACGGTGGTGCACTACTCGACCATCATCCCGATGGCCTGCCCCGCGAGCGCGGTGGTCAACTGCGAGCTGGTCCTCTCCAGCCGCTACGCGGTGATCGGCGACTCCGGACTGCCGACGGCGGCGGCCGGGATCGTCTGGTTCGCGGTCAGTGCCGCGCTGGGATTGCTTCGTTTTCGCCGGGCACTGCTGGCCTGGTCTTCGATCGGCCTTGTGACAGTCTTGTTCCTCGTCTATGTCGAGATCGTGCAGCTCGGTGCGGTGTGCCTCTGGTGCACGGCAGCCCATGCAATGGTGCTGCTGATTTTTCTTGTCGCGCTGCCGCGACCGGAGGGGGATAGGGTGAGCTCGTGACCTGGCCTGTCGATGTGACTGTGTACGCCGGGCTGGTGATCCTTTACCTCGGGCACGCCTGGCTGGCCGGCACTGTCTCCGACGCCCAAAGGAAGCATTCGCTCTATTTCGGCCTCGGGCTGGTCACGTTGTGGCTTGCGCTCGAGACGCCGCTCGACACGATCAGCGACCAATACCTGGACAGCGTCCACATGCTGCAGCACGTCCTTCTCGGTTTCGTCGCGCCGCCTCTCTTGCTGCTCGGCCTATCGCCCCAAATGGTTGGCCGGCTCGTTCGCCTGCCGGGTCTTCGAGCTGCCACCGAACCAGTGCCGGCACAGGTCATCGCAGGCCTGGTCATGATCGTGTGGCACCTTCCACCGCTCTACGACGCGACTCTCTACTCGGAGCCGCTGCACATCGTCGAGCACGTTTCGTTCATCGGCGCGGGCGTGGTGATGTACTGGCCGATGCTCGAGGCCACCTCGGCGCACGCGCATTGGCAGATGTCGCCTGGCGCCAAGCTCCTCTACATGCTCCTGGCGACGCTGCCGCAGGATGGGGTGGCTCTGGCCCTCATCTTCTCGCGCGTTCCCTTCTATGAGTACTACACGCACGCGCCCCGGCTGATCCCGTCCCTGACGCCGCTGATCGACCAGACCGTCGCCGGCGCAGTCCTGATGACCCTTGGCAAGGCGACCCTGGCGGTGGCCGCGATTGCAGTGTTCTTTCGCTGGTTTGGCAGCGACCTCCGGGCCGACCGGCTCGCTGAGGCGAGGCTAGAATCCAGGGGGGTGCGGTGAAGTACTACGAGAGCATTCTCGACATCGTCGGGAACACGCCGCTGGTACGGCTGCACAAGGTCAGCCAGGGTCTCAAGCCTATAGTGCTCGCCAAGCTCGAGCAGCTGAATCCCGGCGGCAGCGTGAAGGACAGGATCGGGCTCACCATGATCGAGGAGGCCGAGCGCACCGGCCAGCTTCGCCCCGGCGGCACGATCGTCGAGCCGACCTCAGGAAACACGGGCCACGGCCTTGCCATGGTGGCGGCCATCAAGGGCTACAAGATGATCTTCGTCATGCCGGACAAGATGTCCGCGGAAAAGATCAGCCTTCTGAAGGCGTATGGCGCGGACGTCGTCGTGTGCCCGACCAACGTCGAGCGCTCCTCGCCACAGTCCTACTACTCGGTCGCGGACCGGCTGGCGCGTGAGGTGCCGGGCGCTTTTCAGCCCAACCAGTACTTCAACCCGCGCAACCCGGAGGCCCACTACCAGACGACGGGGCCTGAGATCTGGGAGCAGACGGAAGGCCGTGTGGACGTTTTCGTCGCTGGGATGGGTACCGGCGGCACGATCAGCGGCGTGGCGAAGTTCCTCAAAGAGCGCAAGCCGTCGGTGCACGTGGTTGGGGCGGACCCCGAAGGGTCGCTCTACTCCGGCCCGATCGCCCCTTACAAGGTCGAGGGAGTCGGTGAGGATTTCATGCCCGGGACGATGGACATCAAGCTGGTCGACCAGATCGTCCAGGTCACGGACAAGCAGTCCTTCGTCGGCGCACGCCGGCTGGCGCGCGAAGAGGGAATCCTGGTTGGCGGCTCGTCCGGACTCGCGCTGCATGCGGCGCTCGAGGTCGCACGCGAGCGAGGACCCGAAGAGGTCATCGTCGTCCTGTTTCCCGACACAGGCCGCAACTACCTCAGCAAGTTCTTCAACGATGAGTGGATGCGGCAGAACGGTTACCTCGCGCGTCTCGGCGCCGTGCGCATCCGCGAAGTCCTCGCCGCCCACGTCCAGGGCTTGCCGAGGCTGGTCACCGTCGGCGCGGGCCGGACGGTCGGCGAGGCCATCGACCTGATGCAGCAGTACGGCATCTCACAGCTGCCGGTCGTCGACGATTCGAACGGCCGAGACGTCGTGGGCACGCTCCAGGAGCGGACGCTGCTGGATCGCGTGTACCGCGACCCGGCTGTGGTGACCACCGCCGTCTCGTCAGCGATGGACGCACCGCTCAGCCAGGTCGGCGTCGACTCGTCGCTCGACGACGCTTTCGAGCCGCTGCTCAGGGGCGAGCAAGCCGTGCTCGTCGTCGAGGCAGGTAAGCCGATGGCCGTCATCACGCGGGCCGACCTGCTCGAGTTCGTCGCCCACCGCGGCCAGGGCTAACTTGGCCAACAGCGAAGCCAAGAACTGGGGGTTTGCCACCCGGGCGCTTCATGTTGGCCAGGGTCCTGACCCCGCCACCGGCGCGGTCGTTCAGCCGATCCACCTCGCGACGACCTTTGCGCAGCAGGGCGTCGGAAAGCACAAGGGATTCGAGTACTCGCGTTCGGGCAATCCGACCCGGGCGGCGCTGGAGGAATGCCTCGCCGCGCTCGAGGACGCAAAGCACTGCCTCGCGTTCTCCTCGGGGCTCGGCGCCGAAACCACCCTCTTGCTCCTTCTCAACCCGGGCGACCACGTCGTCTACATGGAGGACGTCTACGGAGGCACGTTCCGCCTGTTTGACAAGGTGTTCAAGCGCTTCGGCCTGACCTTCAGCGCGGTGGATGCGGGCGACATGGAAGCTGTCGAGCAGTCGATCACACCGGCGACGAAGCTCGTCTGGCTGGAGTCGCCGACCAACCCGCTTCTGCGGGTCGTCGACATTGACGCAGTGAGCGAAGTTGCTCACAGCCGCGGCGCGATGGTCTGTGTGGACAACACCTTCGCCACGCCATATCTGCAGCAGCCGCTACACCTTGGCGCGGACTTTGTCGTGCACAGCTCGACGAAGTACATCGGCGGACACAGCGACGTCGTGGGCGGAGCGATCGTGACCAGCAGCGACGAGCTGGAGAAGCAGCTGCGATTTCATCAGAACGCCGTGGGCGCGGTGCCCTCGCCGTTCGACTGCTGGCTTCTGCTGCGAGGGATCAAGACGCTGGCGCTTCGGGTGGAGCGTCAGAGCCAGAACGCGATGGAGCTCGCCGCGGCGTTAGAGCAAAACAAGGCTGTCGTGCGGGTGCACTACCCGGGACTCGCATCGCATCCGGGCCGCGCCGTGGCGGCACGGCAGATGCGGATGTTCGGCGGAATGCTGAGCTTCGAGCTCGCCGACGAGGCGGCCGCGTTCCGCGCGCTGGAGCGCCTCAAGCTCTTCGCGCTGGCCGAATCGCTCGGTGCGGTCGAGTCGCTGGCGGAACACCCGGCGCGCATGACCCATGCCTCGATGCCCGCGTCCGAACGAAAACGAGTTGGTGTGGGGGAGGGCCTGATCAGGCTTTCCGTTGGCGTGGAAGACGTGGCGGACCTGATCGCCGACGTGGAGTCAGCCCTCAACTAAACTTCCGACGTGGCTCGCGAGCTGCTCAGCCGCATCCTGTACCAGGGACGTGATCGCGCCGCGGCGCGCTCTTTTCTCCACGCGATCGGGCTGACTGCGGCCGACATCAACAAGCCGTTCGTCGGCGTTTCCAACGTCTGGACCGAGACCATGCCTTGCAATTTCGGTCTCCGCGAGCTGGCCGCGCCGCTGAAAGCTGGCATCAAGGCCGCGGGCGCCAACCCGATGGAGTTCAACACCATCGCGATCTCCGACGGCATCACGATGGGCAGCGAGGGCATGAAGACCTCGCTGGTCAGCCGCGAGGTGATCGCCGACTCAATCGAGCTGGTGGCACGCGGCCACATGTTCGACGCGATGTGCTGCCTGTGCGCCTGCGACAAGACG
>JBGPYE010000053.1:0-8103 GCA_041493095.1 Candidatus Dormibacteraceae bacterium | reverse complement strand
GACATCGAGAACTCCACGCGGCTGATGCAGGAGATGGGCGATCGCTACCCTGCCGCCCAGACCGCCCATCACGAGATGCTCCGCGCAGCCTTTCAGAGCAACGAGGGTCACGAGCTCAGAACCGAGGGCGATTCGTTCTTCTGCGTGTTCGCGAGCGCCATCGACGCGTGCCAGGCCGCCGCCGCCGCCCAGCGATCCCTCGCCGGCTATGCCTGGGATAACGGTCAGGCGCTACGGGTGCGCATCGGCCTGCACACGGGCGAGGCGCCGTTGGTCGGAAACGAGTACATCGGACTTGATGTGCATCAGGCGGCGCGGGTCGCAGGCGCTGCGCACGGCGGCCAGGTCGTGATCTCTGATACGACCCGAGGCCTGGTTGATGGAAACCTGAAGCCAGGATTGACGCTTCGCGACCTCGGTGCGCATCGCCTCAAGGACCTTGCCCAACCGGAGCGGCTGTACCAGCTCGTGATCGACGGCCTGCGGAACACGTTTCCCGCGCTGCGGACCCTCGACGCCACGCAGAACAACCTGCCGATTCAGATGACCAGCTTCGTGGGACGCGGAGCCGAGGTGGCCGCGGGTAAGCGGCTCCTGCAGAACACCCGCCTTTTGACGCTGACCGGCCCGGGCGGAATCGGCAAGACACGCTTGAGCCTTCAGATCGCCGCCGAATCAGGCCAGCAGTTTCCGGGCGGGGTTTACTTCGTTCCCCTTTCAGCCGTGCGCGACCCCGAGCTGGTGGCCTCGTCTGTCGCACAGGTCCTGGGTGTCCCGGTGGCAGGCGCCCGCACGCCGATCGAGGGCGTCGTCGAACATCTCCACGACAAGACCATCCTGCTGGTGCTCGACAACTTCGAGCAGCTCCTGCCGGCCGGGGCGGCTGCCGTGACCCAGCTGCTTCAGTCAGGGCCGGGCGTCAAGGTCATGGTGAGCAGCCGATCCGTCCTGCACGTCTACGGCGAGCAGGAGTTCGGCGTCGAGCCGCTGGGCGTCCCGGACCAGAAGGCGCTCCCGGGTCTCGACGCACTCAGGCAGTACGAGGCGGTCAAGCTCTTCATCGAGCGAGCGGTCGCCGTCAAGCCGGACTTTGCCGCCACCAACGAAAATGCGCCGGCGATCGCCGGCATCTGCGAGCGGGTGGACGGCCTCCCCCTGGCCATCGAGCTGGCTGCCGCGCGGATCAAGCTCTTTTCACCCCAGGCGCTGCTCACCCGACTCGAGACCAGCCTCACCGCGTTGGGCACCGGAGCGCGGGATTTGCCTGGACGTCAGCAGACCCTCCGCGGGGCCATCGACTGGAGCTACGAGATGCTCGACGAGAACCAGAAACGCCTGTTGAACCGGTTCTCCGTCTTTGCGCGTGGTGCTCACCTCGAGCAGGCTGAGCTGGTGTGCGGGCCCGCCAGCGAAGTTGGCGGCGACGTGCTGTCGGGGCTCGACGAGCTGGCGGATCACAGCCTGCTGCGGAGGCAGCCTGACTTCGCGGAGCCGCGCTTGCTCATGCTGCAAACGATCCGCGAGTACGCAGGCGAGCGGCTCGAAGAGACTGGCGAGTCTGAAGAAATTCGCAACCGCCACGCCGATGCGTTCTGCTCCCTGGCGAACGCGGCCGCGCCCAACTTCTTTGGTGAGGACCAGAAGATGTGGCTCGATCGCCTCGAGCTGGATCACGATAACTTCCGCGCCGCCCTCGATTGGTGTGTCGCGCAGAACGACGCCGAGCGCGCGAGCGGGTTGGCCGCATCGTTGTGGCGTTTCTGGCAGATGCGCGGCCACCTCCACGAGGGAAGGGCACGGTTCACGGCGATCCTCGCCATGCGGGAGAGCGGCCGGTATCCAGATTCCCGTGCTCGCGCGCTCGAGGGGGCGGGCGGCATCGCCTACTGGCAGGGCGACATGCCGGCCGCTCAGGGCTTCTACGACGAGTGCCTTGCTTTGAGACGCGCGGGCGATGACCGGCGCGAACTGGCCAACGCGTACTACAACGCGAGCTTCCCGTCAATGGTGAACAGGAGCGATCTGACGGGCAGCGAGGCGCTGCTGCAGGAAGCCCTGCCCATCTACCGCGAGCTTGCTGACGAGGCCGGTATCAGCGGATGCCAGTGGGCGATCGGCAATTTGCTGTATTTCAGGAAGAGCTACGACACCGCCATCAGCGCCCTCGACGAAGCTATCGAGCTGTTTCGAAAAGGCGGCAACCGGTTCGGGCTCGGGTGGGCCCTGCACACGCGGTCGCTGTCCGCACTGCGCACGGGTGACGTCGCGGGCGCCCGCGATTATGTCCGCGAGGCGCTGGAGCTGTTTTCAGAGGCGGGTGACATCTCAGGTACAGCGCTTCTTCTCGATGACGCGGGTGAGGTGGTAATGGCAAAAGGCAACCGACCGGGCGGCATCGAGCTCGCCTCGGCGGCGGCTGCGCACCAGGCGACCTACGGGGCCGGGTTGGGCTCGGTCCTCAACCTCGAGGAAGGCCGCAGCCGTCACGAGTACGTGTCCGGCGAGGATGACGAGCGCGCGTGGGCGGCCGGCCACGCCATGACGCTCGAACAAGCGGTCGCTGTCGCGTTGGAACAGCTGGCAACCAAGGAGAAGATCTGATGCCTCGACGCGTGGTGTGCACACACATCGCTCAGCTGCGCCCGGTAGAGCCGCGCACGCCGGAAGGCTGCGAGGAATGCCTGGCGACCGGCGACAGCTGGGTCCATCTCAGGCTGTGCATGACCTGCGGCCATGTCGGATGCTGCAACGATTCGAAGAACAAGCACGCCACCAAGCACTTCATCGCCTCGCATCACCCGGTCATCAGGTCGTTCGAGCCGGGCGAGACGTGGATGTTCTGCTACGTAGACGACCTGTTCATCGAGTAGGCGGGCGGAAAGAGCACGTTCATCACCCCGACCGCCTGCCACTGACCGATGACGGCGGCGGCCCTGGTGTTCTGTCCTTCATCGAGGGAACCATCAGCGCCGAACTTGACGCCGCCGCCATTGATGCTGTCGCCCGTTGGTACGTCCACCGTGAGTGCGGCGCGGCGAATCGAGTCGGACGTGAGGGGCCCGGACACCTTCGGCAGCACGTCGTGGACCAGCGTCCAGCCGCCGACGAACCCAGCCACTGCTGGAATGTCCAGGGTGCGCCCGGTGAGCGCAAACTCGGCGCGCGCTTTCGCCAGCAACGTCCGGCCTGCCGGTGACAGGGCCGCGGGGTTGATCTCGCCGTCGGGCTTGTCGGCCGCGTAGACGCCCACCGATCCGGCTCCGACACGCCGGCTGAACTCCTCCATGCAGAACGCGGAGCTGGTTCCGATCGCCGCTTTGAACGACACCTCGTTTCGCAGCAGGGCCTGCCAGAGCGCGACTCCGTCATCGATGTAGCTGACGTCCCACAGGAAATCGGCATGGTCGGCAGCGAGCCGCGCAGCGATGACGTCCGCGTCGTACGCGCTGGGGTTGTACTCGATGACATCGACGACCTGGATGCCCATCGATTTGGCGAGCGCTTCTTCCCCGCCGCCGACCGAGCGGCCGTAGATGTCGTTGACCCGAAGCACCGCCGCACGTGGCGCCAATACCTTCATCTGCGGCACCAGCACGTCATGGGTGAAAGTCACGGCCATGCGTCCCAACGCGCTGCCAGTCGCGACGGTGCGAAAAACGTAATGCCGCTGGGCGGTGATGGGGTCTGCGACTGCCCCCGTTTCCCAATAGACGGTCTTCAGCTCCTCAGCGCGCGCTGACGCGGCGGCCGACAGCGTGCTGCCGTACGTGCCGAGGATTGCTGGCACGTGGTAGTCGCGCACCAGTCGGTCGACGGCCGCGGTGGCCTCGTTGGGCGTGGTCGCATCGATCACCTGAAGCAGGACATGCGTCTTGAGCGCCCCGCCCGACTCCGCGACGCTGAGCGCGGCCCGCACGCCCGCGAGCTCCTGCGTGCCGCCCGGAGCCTGCGGCCCGCTGAGGGGATAGATCGCGCCCAGCACGAGGTCATTGCTTTGGTCGACCTGCGATTGTGCGCATGCAGCTGCGGAAAACAGCAGGAGGGCGATCAGCGCGAGGCCCCGGGTTTTCATCCGGCCAGAATATCGGCTAAGCGGTCGCGACCTGCATTGCGCCGCGCGCTTCGGCCAGCTGTCGCTCCAGCTTCGGCGCCGTCGCGTAGCCGTAGTTGACATGGAGCGCCCGGCCTTCGGGCGACATCACCACCGTCGTAGGGAGCGTGTACACGTGGAACCGGTCCGCGAGCGCCCGCTCTGCGATCGCGTCGACCTTGTCGACGCGCACAGATCCGAGCTTTGCGAGCGCCGGCTCCTGGTGGGTGCGGCAGACGGTGCACCCCTCGCCGGTGAAGTAAAGGACGTACGGCTCGCTCGCGGCCTCAGCCGTCGCGCCGACGGATTTTGCGCGCGCCTGGCGCGCACGGAGGATCTCCAGGCAGGCGGCGGCGAGCACGACAGAGCCCGCTACCGCCAGCGCCCAGAGTTGCGCACTCATGCCCGGATCAAACCCCGCTTGCCGAGCTGGTAGTAGATCTGGCAGCCCAGGCAGTACCCGAACGCCAGGTTGACGAAGGCCAGCACCGCGACCAGAAGCGCGAGCGCGAGCCCGACGACAGGCAGCGGGATCAAGAAGACCGACGCCACCGCGAGGAAAACACCACCCAGTCCCTGGGCGAAGTTGTGAGGTTCGGGTCTGTCCTGGACCGGCCGCGGTTTCACGATGCCGCGCGGCTTCAGGACCTTGAAGTAGAGCTGTTTGAAGAGCGCGAGCTGCGGCACGAAGGTACCGAGCAGCAGCACGATGGCGAGCAGCGGGATCAGCACCAGCAGCGGTCTGTAGAAAGCACTGCCGGCAAACGCGACGAGCACGGTCGTCACGATCGCGGCCTGGTTGACCTTGAGCGCCGAGTGATCGACTACCTGCGTTGCCATTCCTACTTCTCGATCGGGGCCTTGATCGAGCTGCCCCACTCAGTCCACGAGCCGTCGTAGTTGCGGACGTCGGGGTATCCGAGCAGCTCCTTCAGGACGAACCACGTATGCGCGGAGCGCTCGCCGATACGACAGTACGCGATCACCTCTTTGTTGGAAGTGATGCCCTTGCCGCCGTAGATCTCTTTCAGCTCTTCGATGCTCTTGAAGCTGCCGTCCTCGGTGTTGACGGCCGTGCCCCAGGGGATGCTGACTGCGGTCGGAATGTGGCCGCCACGCTGCGCCCCTTCCTGCGGCAGGTTCTCCGGTGCGAGCAGCTCGCCCGAGTATTCCTTCGGCGAGCGCACGTCGACCAGGCCGGCCTTGCCGAGCTTGGACTGCACGTGGTCGCGGTAGGCGCGGATGTCCTCTTTGGGAGAACCGTGGAACTTGTAGTCGGTCGCCGGATAGCTCGGGACGTCGGTGCTGTACTCGCGTCCTTCCTTCTCCCACTTGACGCGGCCGCCGTCGATCAGCTGGACTTTGTCGTGCCCGTAGTACTTGAGCGCCCAGTAGGCGTAGGCGGCAAACCAGTTGTTGTTGTCGCCGTAGAGGACGATGTTCGTGTCAGGCGAGATGCCGCTCTGGCCGAGCAGGTTCGCGAGCGCCTCCTTGGTGGCGACGTCGCGATTCAGCTGGTCCTGGAGGTCCTTTCGCCAGTTCCAGCCGACCGCGCCGGCGATGTGTCCCTGGTCATAGGCGGATGGATCGACGTCGACTTCAACAATGCGAAGTCCCTTGTCCTTTCCATGCTCGCTGATCCAGTCAGTGGTGACCAGTGACCTGGTCGTCGTCGATGAGCTCAATTCGAAATCCTCCCAAAAAGTGCAAATTCACAAACAGTTGACTGTTGACGAAAAACGAAGCGGTCGAATGGGCGCGCCCTAACAGGCGCGAGCAGACGGCCGGGGCCTAGCTACAGAAGCAGGCCGGAATGTGGACTAGACGCTGGGCAGGCCAGGTGATGTCCTGCATGGTCACGACATTTTATGACAACCGGTGAGCCGCGACTCCGATTCCCCGATGATTGAGCCCGTTAATGCGAATCGATCTCATTAAGTACCAGGCGCTGGGGAATGATTACCTCGTGCTGGACCTCCCCGGCCCGCTCGACGAGGTGCTCGCCCTGCTGCCGGAGCTGTGCGACCGCCAAAGGGGCCTGGGTTCGGACGGCCTGCTCGCGTTCGACCCGCGGGCCATGACCGTGCGGATCTTCAATCCCGATCGCTCGGAGGCGCAGAAGAGCGGCAACGGCCTGCGCATCGCCGCCGCCCACGCTGTCCTCGAGCATGGGGCCCGCGACACGTTCGAGCTTCGGACCCCGGGTGGGCCGAACCCGGTGCGCATCCTGGAGCGCAGCGGCGCGGGGATCGTCTGCGAAGTCGACATCGGCCGCCCGTCGTTTCGCGCCGCCGACCTGCCGGCCAGCTTCGAGGGCGAGCCCGACCGGGTTCGTCTCGACACCCCGGTGGGCGCCGTCGAGGCGATGCTGGTCTCGGTGGGCAACCCGCATTGCGTGGTGTTCGACCAGCCGGTCACGAGGCAGCGCTGCCTCGAGCTCGGCGCCCACCTCGAGCGCCACCGCGCCTTCCCGGAGCGCACCAACGTCCAGCTCTTCGAGGTCCTCGACCGCGGCCGCGTGAAGGTGGAGATCTGGGAGCGCGGGGCAGGCTACACGCTCGCGTCCGGCACGAGCGCCAGCGCGGTGGCGGCAGCTTGCATGCGCGCGGGGCTGGTCGACAACCAGGTCACGATTCAGATGCCCGGCGGCGACCTGAAGATTCGTCGGGAGGGAACAGGCAACCTCGTCCAGTCGGGCCCGGCGCGGCGCGTATACCGAGCCACGGTAGACTTGGCCGACTTTGCAAGGGCGTGACGTACCTGCATTGCGACTACATCAGGAGTCCCGTACACGTCCGCGGCAGTGAAGCGTAATAAGCGAAAGCCGGCACCGACGAGGCCATTCTGGCGACGGTTGTCGTCAACCAGCCGATCACGGTGATTGCCGCCGTCGTATTCGATGGCCAAGCGCTGGAGGCGATAAAGCAAATCTGGACGGCCTAGGAAACGGCCTCGATCGTCATGGAGGGAAACTTGAACCTCCGGCCGAGGGAGTCGGGCGAGCAGGAGGAGCATCCGTAGCCTGGTCTCCATTGGAGATTCGGACTTCGGCTCGACCAGGTCAACAACACGCCGAAGCCGGGCGATGCCCCGGGCTCTCGGACGCTCGGCAATGTATGTGCGCAGCTGGGCGATGGTGACGAGCCGGGCATGAAGGAACAGGTCCGCGGCGACGACCCCTTCCGTCAATGGCTCCCTGCCACCGAGGTCGGCCACCGTGCGGACTGCTGATGTAGTGGGTAGACCATGCCGGAGCACGATCTCGTCGGTGCAGATGGCCGCGCGGCTGACTGATGCGCCGGCACGACGGCGGGTGCCGCTCGGGTCTGGGATCGCGACCTCGATCGGATCGCAGGGCGCCAAGTCAAGTCCGTGCAACCAAGCTGCGGTCCTGCCTGAGAACGCAGCACCCGCCGGCAATCGCCGGGTAACAGCGTTCAACAGCAGTTGTGGGCTTTCCTTCAGACCCACCCAGCGGTAGAGTCCCGAGCCCAGCCGGCAATAGCCGGCTCCGCGCAACTGGGCGCGCGTGACACCCACGGCGATGGCTTCTGCAGCTGTGAACGGCGCGGTTCTTAGCGCGGCAGGCACCGAGGGTTTTACTGGCATCTAAAAAGGATCGCCACCCCGGCCCAACAGGACAACGTTGCTGGTTAAGACCACGACGGGGCCTGAATGGCGCTATCTCTCGGCCGGGATGCGACCATCGGGGCCCCTTTGGCGGAGTATCGCTATGTCGCTAGCCTCGTCACCGCGGTTGGAAGCTCGTCCATCCCGCGAACGACAGCATCCGCCAACGATGGATCGTCCTTTTCGCCCTGCCGGTTGACCCAGATCCGCGAGATGCCCAGCTCACTCGTCGGCTTGATGTCGTGGAAATAGCTCTGGGCCACATGGATCCAGATGTCGGCCGAGGCGCCGAACGTGGACTGGAAGAGCTTGAAGTGCGCAGGGTCCGGCTTGTAGGCCGAGACATCCTCCGCCGTGACGACCGCGTCGAAAGGAACGGGTAG
>JBGPYE010000227.1:0-3416 GCA_041493095.1 Candidatus Dormibacteraceae bacterium | reverse complement strand
TCAGGTTCACCAGCTCGTCCCGGCTGCGGCCGAGGATGATTCCAAGCCTGTCGTTGATCTCGATCCACCTACCGCCGGCGTCGGCCAGGGCCAGACCGACCATCGCCGCTTCGAGCATCGTGCGCAGCCGCTCTTCGCTGGCGGCGACTCCCTCAGCTTTGCGCTGAGTGTCGGCCGCCACGTCACGACCCTGGCGCACGACCTCCGTGATCGCGACGGCAGAGACCATCAGCACGACCGCAAGCAGGATGGCCGGGGCAAGGTCGGCGGGCTGGTCTCCGCCGAACAGGCTGGGGATGAGGATCGCCGTCGCGGCGAGCACCGCAGTGGCCAGTGACTCCATGCGTGTCAGCTGGAGGGCCGTCAGCAAGATGATCGTCAGGTAAAGCGGAAAGGCCAGGACCGGACCCGCACCGGCGGCGGCCTGGATCGCGAAAACGGCGGCGATGGCTGTCAAGGGCGTCAATCGACGCACCAGGCCCCGGGCCCACTTCGGCTTTGGCGCAGTCAGTGGCCGGGCTCCTGGCAACACCTCTGAAACCTCGCCCCCCCTGGCGGGATGGAAGGTGCGCAGGTGCCAAAGTGTAGCGACGGTCCGTTCGCTCAGACCCTACTTAACCCAAGTACCGCGGGGGCGCGACACTTGTATATCCTGAGCCCCCGGCTGCTGAACTTGAACGCCCTGAACACGCCCCTACAAGCCGACGGTCTGAGCCGCCGCGTCTATCCGTTCCTTGGGCTTGCCATCGTCGGCCTGGTCAGCCTGCACGGGTATTCGGCGGTGATCGCCTCGCCAGTGCTGGCCGGCGCCGCCGTGATCGGCATCCTGTTGGTGCTCGTGCCCCTGGCGCAGATCGACACACCCGCCCGCGGCGGGGTGATCACGGCGCTCCCTGTGGTGGTCGGGTTCGGCATGGCGCTCTACCCGCTCTGGTCCGGATCGGAGTTCGGCCTGGCCACCTCCCTGGTGTTGACGGTGCTCGCCAGCTCGCTGGTCCTCCTGCCCTGGGATCGCATCCCCAGGTACCTGCACGCTGTCTCGCCCATCGCCAGCCTCGCCGTCGCCTTCGCGCTCGAGGTGCAGTTCGGGCTGAGCATCACGCGCGCCTTCCCGTTTGTCCTGCTGCCCCTGATCTTCCTGGCCCTGTACTACACGACGATGGAGTTCTCCATTGGAGCCGCGCTCGCGGTGGCCGACCTTGTCCTGGTCACGCTGGTCAATCCCGCCGCCGGCGATCCCGCCCACGCGCTGCTCGAAGCGCTGCTGCTTATCGCGTTCGGCATCCTCGTCCGCCGAGTCGTGATCCAGCTTGAGGAGAACCGAGCTGTGGCCAAGGCCGCGGAAGAGGACAAGTCCGCGCTGCTCGCGGACCTGTCGCAGCGCAACCAGGAGCTGCAGGAGCTGACCCGCCTCAAGTCCGAGTTCCTCGCCACGATGAGCCACGAGATCCGAACGCCGATGAACGGGGTCATCGGCATGACAGGGCTGCTGCTGGAAACAGAGCTGACGCCCGAGCAGCGCGAGTACGTGGAAACGGTTCGCTCCTCCGGTGACGCGCTGCTCGAGATCATCAACGACATCCTCGATTTCTCCAAGATCGAGGCCGGCCGCGTGCGCCTGGAGACCATCGAGTTCAGCCCGAAGCACGTTACCGAAGAGGCGGTCGAGCTGTTCGCCGAGGCCGCGGCGAACAAGGGCGTCGAGCTCGTCCTCGACATGGAGCAGGACGTCCCCGACGTAGCGATCGGTGACCCCGGCCGGCTGCGGCAGGTGCTGATCAACCTGGTCGCGAACGCGGTCAAGTTCACCAGCTCGGGCGAAGTTGTCGTCCGCGTGGCAGTCCGACAGAGCCCGGGCCCTGGTGTGGCGATCCATTTCGAGGTCGCCGACACGGGCATCGGCCTGACCCAGGAGGAGCAGGCGCGTGTCTTCTCCACCTACTCGCAGGTGGACAGCTCGACCACGCGCAAGCACGGCGGGACAGGACTCGGCCTGGCGATCGCCCGCATGCTCACCGGCCTCATGGGCGGAGAGATCGGCGTTGAGAGCGAGAAGGACGCGGGCAGCCGGTTCTGGTTCACCGCCCTCTTCCGCGAGGCGACGGGGAAAACCCGCACATCAAAGCAGGCCGTCAGCCTTGCGGGCACCTTCGTCGCGGTGGTCGACGATAACCGGACCAATCGCACGATTCTCGAGCGCTACCTGAGCTCGTGGGGAATGCCGGAGCGCAGCTTCGAGAACGGACGCGACGCACTCCAGGAGATGCGGGACGCCGCTGGCCGCGACGTCGCGTTCGACGTGGCGCTCGTGGACATGATGATGCCGGGCATGGACGGCCGGACGGTCGCCGCAGAGATCCGCGCTGACGAGGTGTTGAGGAATCTCGTCGTGATCCTTTTGACCTCGGCCGGGCACTCCGAAGTGCCGGTGCCCGGCGTCGACGCCGAGCTCGTCAAGCCGGTACGTCCGTCACAGCTGTTCGACGTCCTCCACACCCTGCTGTCCGAAAGGTCGGCCCGCGCCCAGCTTTCGCCGGCCGAGGTGGAACTCGGCCCGCCGGATCCATCGCGCCAGTGGTCGCGAGTTCTCGTCGTCGAGGACAACGCCGCCAACCTGAAGGTGGCGGTCAGGATGCTCGAGCGCCTGGGCTACCGCGCCGAGGTCGCGAGCAACGGCACGGAGGCGGTGAGCATGCTCGAGCACATGCAGTACGACGCCGTGCTGATGGATTGCCAGATGCCGGAGATGGACGGATACGAGGCAACGCGGCTGATCAGGAAAAACGAACGGGTCGGCCGGCACGTCCCGATTATCGCGATGACCGCAGCGGCATTGTCAGGCGATCGCGAGCGTTGCCTGGCCGCCGGCATGGACGACTACATCTCCAAACCAGTAAAGCTGCATGTGGTGGCAGCAGTCTTAGAACGTTGGCTAGCAGCGCCTAAACCCGCCTAGGCAACATCACCTCCCCCGCAGGGGGAGGTCGGCGCGAAGCGCCGGGTGGGGGGAGACCCAAGCCCGCACCACCATCAAAGACGTCTTAACGCGAGCACCGTCACGTCGTCGAAAAGCTCGCGCGTCCTCGACCCTTGGGCCAGGATGTCGACCAGCTCTTGGGCGCTGCCCGCCCGGCGCGCCTCATAAGGCAGCAGCACGTCCTTGGTCGCCAGGTCAGGTCGGAGGTCGAGCAGCCCGTCTGAGAAAACGACCAGCGTGTCCCCTGGATTCATGGTCACCGTGCCGACCACGAACTGGCTGTCGGGAAAGATGCCGATCGGCGCGCTGCGCGCGGGGAGTGTCTCCTGGCCGGTGACACCGCGCAGCAGCCGCGCATGGCCGTGCCCCGCATCGACGTAGCGCAGCTCACCCGACCGAGGGTCGAACACGGAATGAAAGACGGTCACGTACGCATGGT
>JBGPYE010000172.1:0-4640 GCA_041493095.1 Candidatus Dormibacteraceae bacterium | reverse complement strand
TACTACCGCGACCAGACGTTCATGTGGGCCACGCGGATGTCCAACGTTCGCAACTTCTTCGCTCAGCTCTACGGAAACGCGAACGTCGAGGCAGAACCGGCCTCCGGCGGACGCCAGATGGGAAACCACTTCGCAACCCGCTTCCTGGACGACAGCGGCGCGTTTTCGAGAACGGTCGAGATGCTGAACTCGAGCGCCGACGTCTCCAACGTGGCCGGCTGGATGGCGCGTCTATTGGGCCTGGCGTACGCCTCGAAGCTCTACCGCGACAATCCGCAGCTGAAGCCGGCGCAGGAGGGTTTCTCAGTCAACGGCAATGAGGTCGCCTTCGGAACCATCGGTGACGCCGCCACCAGCGAGGGACTGTTCTGGGAGGCGATCAACGCGGTGGGCGTGCTGCAGGTGCCCCTTGCGATGTCGGTCTGGGACGACGGATACGGCATCTCGGTCCCAATCACCGCAGAGACGACCAAGGCCTCGATCTCGGACGCGCTGCGCGGTTTCACGCCCGACGACCGGCCGGGCATCGATATCTACGTAGTCCGAGGCTGGGATTACCCGGCTCTGCTGGATGCGTACGCGACCGGGGTCGAAAAAGTCAGGCGCGAGCACAAGCCCGCTCTCTTCCACGTCACCGAGCTGACGCAACCGCAGGGCCACTCGACCAGCGGCAGCCACGAGCGATACAAGACCAAAGAGCGGCTGCGTTTCGAGAACGAGTACGACTGCGTCGCGCGGATGCGCGACTGGATCATCGAGACCGGAGTCGCCAGCGAATCGCAGCTCGAAGGTTGGGAGGCGGCGGATAAGGAGGCGGTCGAGGCGGCGCGCGACCTTGCCTGGGATGCGTTCCAATCGCCAATCCGAGCTGAGCGCGATCGCGCGGTCACTATCCTCAAGCGAGTCGACATGCCGGAGGTCGCCGAGATCACGAGCGCGCTCGATGAGGCGGGCAAGGTGACGCGCTCGGTCGTGATGTCCAGCGCGACACGGGCTTTGCACCGCTTGCGCGGCATCGAGTCCCCGGCACGGACTGAGCTGGCGAAGTTCGTCGCGGAGTACGGCCGCGAGAACAGCGAACGGTACAACTCCCACCTCTACAGCGGGTCAGCGGAGTCTCCCCTTAAGGTGCCGATTGCATCGGCGGTCTACTCGGAGAAATCACCAACAGTCGACGGACGACAGGTGCTCCTGCGCAACTTCGACGCCAATTTCGCCCGCGATCCCCGGCTCTTCGTGATCGGGGAGGACGTGGGTCGCCTCGGGGACGTCAACCTGGTCTTCGAAGGCTTGCAGGCCAAGTACGGCGACCTGCGGCTCACGGACACCGGCATTCGCGAAGCGACCATCCTCGGCCAGGCGATCGGGTCGGCAATGCGCGGGCTGCGGCCGATATGCGACATCCAGTACCTCGACTATTTCCTTTACGCACTGGAAACGGCGTCCGACGACCTCGCCTCGCTGCACTGGAGAACCGTCGGGGGCCAAAAGGCGCCGGTCGTGATTCGCACCAAGGGCCACCGCCTGGTCGGGATCTGGCACTCGGGCTCGCCGATGGCTGTGCTCCTGCATGCGCTGCGCGGCGTTTATGTCACGGTGCCGCGCAACATGACGCAGGCGGCCGGGTTCTACAACACGCTGTTCCGCGGCGACAACCCGGGCGTGGTGATCGAAGTGTTGAACGGCTACCGGCTCAAGGAGCGGGTGCCCGACAACATTGGCGAGTTCACCGTGCCGCTTGGCGTGCCAGAGGTGCTGCGGGAAGGAACCGACGCGACGGTCGTCACATACGGCGCTTGCTGCGGCATCGCGCTCGACGCCGCGCGAACGCTCGAGGAGCTCGGAGTGTCCTGCGAGGTGATCGACGTCCAGACATTGAATCCTTTTGACATCGACCACTCCATCGTTCGCTCGATCGAAAAGACGCACGCGCTGATCTGTCTCGACGAGGACGTTCCGGGCGGCGCGTCGGCGTTCATGCTGCAGGAGATCCTCGAGGTGCAGCAGGGCTGGTGGCACCTCGACGCGGCCCCGCGCACCCTTGCCTCCTCACCGAACCGGCCGGCGTACGGGCCAGACGGCGACTACTTCTCCAAGCCGAACCGAGAGAGCATCGTGAAATCTGTCTACGAGCTCGTGCAGGAACGGCAGCCCTGGAGATTCCCCTCGCTGGATTCCTAGGTTCTTAGGTGAGTTCTCCCGGTAGGTACTCCATCACCGCCAGCGCCGGTGGCCGGCTGAGGATCGAGACCCCCTCCAGCACGTAGCCCAAAAAGCCCACTGCGCCGGAGGCGACTGCCGTCGGAGGGATCATCCGTTTCGACGGCCTGGCTTCGCGGACAGGCGCCTTCTCGTCGAGGTTCGCCAGGCTTCGCGCTTTGCGAATCGCGGCGTCCAGGCCGCCCAGCTCGTCCACCAGCTTGCGCTCGAAGGCCTGGCGGCCGGTCCACACGCGGCCCGCGGCGATGGGATGAACCTGCTCGGGGGTCATTTTCCGCGCCTTGCCGACCAGATCCAGGAACTGGGTGTAAACACGATCGATCTGAGCTTTCACGATTGCCCGCTCCTCGTCGGTGTATGGCCTTTCATCGCTGTCGATGGTCGCGTGCTCCCCGAATGCGATCGTCTCCCGGTTGAACATGAGCCTCGACCACATTGGGCCGGTCACGAGCTTCCCGGTCAGAACGCCAATCGAGCCCGTGAGCGTCCCAGGCCGGGCGACGATCCAGCGACCAGGCGTCGAGACCCAGTAGCCGCCCGATCCCGCGACCGGGCCCATGGCCACCACTAGAGGCTTGCGCGCGGCGATCACCTCAAGCGCCTGACGCATCGCCTCGGAAGCTGTCGCCGAGCCGCCCCGTGAGTTGACGTAGAGGACCACAGCCGCCGCCCGTTTGTCGCCCGCCACCTGGCGCGCCGCCTGCACCACGGTCAGGTCGCCGGCGCGATCATCTCCGACCAGCGGCACCTCGATCGGCGGCTTGACCGGCAGCCTTCCGGACCGCCCGTCGATGATAGTGCCCTCGATGCGCAGCACGGCCACGTACTTGCCGCGGGCAAGCGTGGGAGCGGCGACTCGGAGCTTGCCCCGCGCTCGTTCCCAGGTCCCGATCGTGGTCGAAACCTCGGAGCTGGGGCCCAGGCGCTTCGCCAGCTCCTCTTCCGGCATCACGGCGTCCACCGCGCGCATCTCGAGCGCGGTGTCGTCGCCGTAGGGAGAGCCGTCGACCAACGCCTGCGCCCCCTTTTCGTCCAGCACCCTGCCTTTGCCGATCGCGTTCAAGAGCTCCTTGTGTTGCGATTCGAGGAGCCAGGTCACCTGCTCGCGAAATTCGGGTGACATTCTCGATTTGGTCAGCGTGTCGGCCGCGGACTTGTACGGCGAGATCTGCACGAAGTCAGCTTCAATGCCGAACCTTGCCAGACCGTCGCGCAGAAACATCCCTGTGCTGGCAAAGCCGAGTGGCTGCACCGTGCCGGTCGGCATGAGCAGGATTTCATCGCATGCGCACGCCAGGTAATAGGTGCCGGTCGTGTAGAACGGCGCCCACGCCACCACCCGCCTTCCCGACTGTCGAAGCTTGGCAACCAGCTCCCTGAGATCCTGCAGCGTCGCCATCGGCATGCCCACCGGACGGAGGTGCAGGATTACGCCCTTGATACGCGGATCGTTCGCGATCGCATCGAACCTCCCGCCGAGCTCCTGAACGCTCAAGCGCGGTCGCGAGGTGAAGCGCTGCCAGAAAGGACGGGGAGGATCCGGTAGCGCCGGCAGGTCGCTCTCCAGC
Source organism: Candidatus Dormibacteraceae bacterium (assembly GCA_041493095.1). Classification (GTDB taxonomy): domain Bacteria; phylum Chloroflexota; class Dormibacteria; order Dormibacterales; family Dormibacteraceae; genus Palsa-870. The sequence continues at coordinate 852 of JBGPYE010000172.1, read as the reverse complement.
ACGAAGATCACGTACTCGGGCGGCCGCCCACGCGCTCGGCGAACCCTCGAGATCAGCCACCAGAGGTAGCGAAACGGAAAAAGAAGCATTGGCCCCGCCTAGGTTACGGGGTCGAGATGTTAGGCCTGGAGCCTGGACTCAGACGACCTTGGACACTTCGAGGTGTTCGTCGACGTCTTCGCCGAGGCGCGTCGCTCCGTACTCCTGACCGACGTGCTGGTGATAAGGAACACCTGTAAACAGGTGGTGACTGCGCGTGGGGAAGTCGGCCCCGTCGGCCCACTCCTTGCGCTGCAGCGCCATGTAGCCCTGCTCTTTGCCCTTTTTCAGGTCGTTCAGTAGCACCGACATGCCGTGCCCCGCGGCGTGCTGAAGGGCGAGCGTAATGAAGATGAAGCCCACGCCCAGCTCAGCCAGATCATCCCAGGTCATCGGGTCCTTCTCGTTGAACCACTTGAATGAAGACGAGTAGTTGAAGGCGAATCGCGCCTTGGGAAAACGCTTGCGAATCTCAGCGCTGAATCTCTCGACCGGGCCGCGTTCGGCGGTCGGAAACTCACACCAGAGGAGGTCCGGAACCCCGCTGTCGAGGTAGCGAAGGCCGCGGTCGATGGCCAGCTCGATGCCCCGCTTTGACTCGGGCGCCTCGGTGGCGGAGACGCCGTCGGTGCGCGCGATGATGACGAAATCGCGGTGGCCCAGGTCATCGGTGGTGCTCCGCATCATCTTCAGCTTGCCGACGAACTCGTCGGCCGAGATCAGCGCCTTGCCGGCGATGTGGCCGCAGCGCTTGGGCATCACCTGGTCTTCCAGGTGGGCGGCAGCGACACCGGCACGTACGTACAGGTCGGT
>JBGPYE010000030.1:0-9638 GCA_041493095.1 Candidatus Dormibacteraceae bacterium | reverse complement strand
GACGCGCAGGTCATCGGGCTCTCGATCCACTCGGGCGCGCACATGACGTTATTCCCCGCGGTCGTCCAGGAGCTGAAGCGCCGCAAGGCCACCGACATCATCGTGTTCGGCGGGGGCATCATCCCGGACGACGACATCGCGACGCTGAAAAAGCAAGGCGTGGAGCAGCTCTTCACGCCCGGGACGCCGCTGCAGGAAATCGTCGACTGGCTGCGCAACCGCTTTCCTGCCGGACCGGCCTAGCTCAGCTCTACTCCTTCAGCACGGCTGTGCCGGCGATCTTGTCGGCCCACCCCTGCTTGCGTCCGTCGAAAGCGACCCAGATCACGCCGATGAAGCAGACCAGGAACGAAACCAGGAGCCCAATCCACTTGCTGGGTCAGGACGTGGTGACGATCGTCCCCGCGATCTTGTCGTGGACGGCCTGGTGCTGCGGATCCCAGATCTGCCACAGCCACCCGATGGCCCCGATGATGCAGACGGTAAACCCGACCTCGAGACACCAGATGAAGCCGCGCAGAGCGGCCTTGCCCATCGTTGGGAACTGGCCGGTCGCCACGTCGCGCACCTTGAAGCCGAAGGGCATCATGCCGATCGACTGTCCGCGCGAGCTCCAGAAATAGGCGAAATACGCGACGTCGACCGCCAGGTTGACGATGCCGGCGACTCCCTGTGCCTTCTGAAGGATGACGCTGATGATGCCGTTGATGATCAGCAAGATGACCACGTCGATCAAGCCGCCGACGATCCGCATGCCTGGGCTTGCGAGGTTGCCCGGGGTCGCCATCGGATAGCCGCCACCGCCTGGAGGCATCATCCGCGGCTGACCGGCGCCGGGAGGTGGAGGAGGAGGTGGCATCATCGGCGGCTGCCCGCCGATCGGGGGCTGGGGAGGCGGTGGGTTCTGCATGCCTTCGGACCCTCCTGGAATATTTGGTTGGGGACTATTGCCGTATCATAACGACGCCTCTCAATCCCGCATAACTCGGGGCCCCCGCGAACGCGCGGCGCAGCCTCAGAGTTCGTGGGGAAAAGGCGCAAGCATGCAACTCAAAGCATCCACCCGCGATCTGCTCGGCAAGCGCACTCGCCGTCTTCACGGCCAGGGCAAGCTTGCCGCTGTCGTCTACGGGCACAACACCAAGCCGACGCCCCTCGTCCTCGACCGCCTCGAGTTCCAGAAGGTGTTCCTGAAGTCCGGACGTACCCACCTGGTCGACCTCGTTGTGGACGCCGAACGGACTGAGAAAGTGCTGGTACGCGAGATCCAGACGCACCCTCGCCGCCTGGGCCCGATCCACGTCGACTTTTACCAGGTCAACCTCGAGGAGAAGATCACCGTCGAGGTGCCGGTCCACCTCGTGGGCGAGTCAGCCGCCGTCAAGCGCGGCGATGCGGACGTGCTCCAGCCGATCCACGCCGTCCGCGTCGAATGCCTGCCGTCGGACATCCCGGAGGCCTTCGAGGTAGACCTGACGCCTCTCGAGGAGATCGAATCAGAGTTCCGCATCTCCGACCTCAGCGTGCCTAAGGGCGTGACAGTGCTCGTCGACCCGGATGAGCTCGTGGTCAAGATCGTCCACAAGCGCGAGATGAAGGTCGAAGAGGAAGTCCCCGCAGCCGAGGCCGTGGTCGTCGGTGAGGGCGAAGCCGCAGCCGAAGGCGAAGAGGCTGCCGCCGAGGAAGGCGCCGAGAACAAGGAATGACCTCGCCGCCGCTGGCGGGTTCGCTGCTTCCGTTCATCTCGGATCTGAATCTCTTCTACCTGGGCTTGGGCCTGGTCGTTCTCCTCGTCTTTGTCGTCGGCTCGCGCCTCGTGTCGCGCCTCGTGGTCGAGCAGCTGCGCCGGCGGAACATGCGCTCCGACGTGGTCCAGATCGGCGGCCGTGTCGCCACGGTCGTCCTGATCGGGCTTGGGATCTGGTTCGCGATCGGGTTTGCGTTCCAGAGCCAGAACGTCACTCTCGCCGGCATCCTGCTGGCCACCATCGTCGCCAGCTTCGGCGTGCAGGACTTGCTCAAGGACTACGTGTCGGGCTACTACGTGCTGCTCGAGCGCCACATCAGGGTGGGCGATCGGATCTCCATGGACGGGATCGGTTCGGGCACTGTGACGGAGATCAAGCTGAGGGTAACGTTGTTGAAGACCGGCTCGGGTGACCTCGTGGTGGTCCCGAACTCGGAGCTGTTCAACAAGGCGGTGACGGTGCACGTTCGCGCGGACGAGCGGGCCGCAGAGGAAAAGTCGGAGGCTAAGCCAGCGCCCCCAGAGTGATCCGGTAAAGGGCCTCCAGCTGCCGGCCCTCGAGCTCTGTCTCCTCGGCCAGCTGCTCGCGGAAAACCTGTGATGCGAGCTCGACGTGAAAGCCCGACGCCACCTGCGTGGCGAGAGACCTCAGCCGGTACGTGTGGTCCGGTCTGCTCGCCGTGGTCTCGAGCTCGACTTTGATCTGTTTCAGCTGCACCACGTTCGACCATTTCTCAACCTCGGCCGCGCCAGTCTCCGGCGCGTCGGACAGGTGCAGGCAGTTGAGGCCGCCGAAGATGCCGAAGCGCTCGCGCAGTGAGTTGGGTCGTGACTGTGCGATGCGCGTCTCACCGAGGTCATAGCGCATCTGCTTGAGCGCATCCCCCGACGCGGTCACCCGGCCTACGATGAGAGGAAGGGCGGTCATGAAATCGACCAGCCACGGAAAGAAGGGCCGGCCCTGCAGAAAGTCGTAGTGACTTTCGATCAGCGCAACTGGAGGCTGGAACCAATCCAGCGATTCGATCTTCCAGTTGCGCTCGGTCGCGAGCCAGCTCCACAGGCCTGCGCGAGCAGCCAGCCGGTAAGCGGCGTCGGGTTTGAAGACAAGAAGTGCATCAGCCACGAAGCGAAAAGACTAGTGCTTCTTATCTCGCGGGTTCGGCTTGTAGACCTGCCGGCCTTTTAGCTTTTCCGGAAGATGCACCTGTTCTGGTGCCACGCCGCCCTCATGGTCGTGCGCGTACTTGTAGCCCTTGCCGTAGCCCATGGATTTCATCAGGCCGGTCGGCGCGTTGCGCAGGTGCATCGGCACCGGCTCGTTCCCTGTTTCCTGGATCAGCTCTCTCGCGGCGCCGTATGAGGTGAGCGCGGAGTTCGACTTCGGCGCCAGCGCCAGGTAGAGGGCGGCCTCGGTCAGCGGGAGCACCGCCTCGGGCATGCCGACGAAATGCGCCGCCTGCTGAGCGGCCATCGCGACGGAGAGCGCCTGCGGGTCGGCCAGCCCCACATCCTCGGCAGCCAGGATCACGAGCCGGCGCGCGACGAACAGCGGATCCTCGCCCGCCTCGAGCATTCGCGCCATCCAGTACACCGCCGCGTCGGGGTCGCTGCCGCGAACGCTCTTGATCAAGGCCGACACGATGTCGTAGTGCTGGTCGCCGGCGCGGTCGTAAAGGAGGTGGCTCTGCTGCAGCGCGCGCTCGATGTGATCGACCGAGATTGCTTCCTCGCCGGCCAGCGCCGCGGCGGCCTCCAGGCCGTTGAGCGCGACTCGCGCGTCGCCGCGAGAACCCTCGAGCAGAATGCCCATCGCGTCCTCGTCGATCCTCGCGCCGAGCTCGGCCAGGCCGCGACGCACGACTTGCTCGAGCTCGTCCCGCTCCAGCTGCTCGAGCCGGAACACGCGGCTTCGCGACAGGAGTGGAGCGATGACCTCGAAGGAAGGGTTCTCGGTCGTCGCGCCGATCAAGGTGACCGTGCCGTCTTCGACATGCGGCAAGATGGCGTCCTGCTGCGCTTTGTTGAAGCGGTGGATCTCGTCGATGAAAAGGACGGTGCGAATTCCGGCTCGCCGGTGGACCTTCGCCTCAGCGACCACCTTGCGGAGGTCGGCGACGCCGGCGGTAACCGCGGACATCGCCACCATCCGGGCGCTCGTCTCGGTAGCGAGCAGGCCCGCGAGGGTGGTCTTGCCGCTTCCGGGCGGTCCCCACAGGACCACGCTCGGGAGGTGCCCTGACTGCGTGAGCTGCCTCAAGACCTCGACCACGCGGCGCTGTCCGACGAGGTCCTCGAACCTCTTCGGCCGCAGCCTCGTCGCGAGCGGGGCGTTCGGCTCCGGGGCGGCGGGAACATGGAAAAGCTCCCCCTGGCCAGCCATATACGAATTCTGACTCCCCCGTGTTCTGCGGGCGCCGGCGGCCGGCCGGATGCCAAGGGGCCCGGGCCCGGAGGTCCGCCGCATATTCGCGACCTCGACGCCGGCTTCAGCGCCGCGGCGCCAGCCGCCGCGCCCGGCCGCCTAGGGCGGGAAGATGCAAGGAACTCCGGGTCCGGACCCCTAAAATGCCGCCCATGGCCACCTGCTGGTACTGCAATTCCGAGCTGCCGGAGACTTCTCAGTACTGCCCGACGTGCGGCCACAGCCAGAGCGACCACTCCTCCAGCCCCCTTTTCGGGGTGGTCGACCCGACCACAGGCATCTGGAACTCAAAATTCGTCAACGCCCTGGTCGGCCAGGAGGCGAACCGGGCCGTGCGCTACCACCGCCCACTTTCCGTGCTGGTGATCGAGCTCGACCATGCCGAGCACATGCACAAGGAGCTCGAGCAAATCCAGGTCGAGGGCTTGCTGCGCGAGATGTCGGAACGCCTTGGGCACGCGATCCGCGACACCGACACGGTCGGCTTCCTCGACGTCGACGGGCCGCCGCACTTCGCGATCGTGCTGCCCGAGACCGACGAGCAGGGCGCCACGCTGGCGGCCGACAAGATCCGGCGCTCGATCGCCTCCCACGACTTCTCCACGACAGGCAGCTGGCGGCGCATCACCGTCAGCTGCGGCGCCGCCACGATCGCCGTGGTGGCTCGAGGCGACGACGAAGCCGGCCTCATCGGCAACAAGCGCGAGTACACCGGCAACCTTCTGCGGGAGGCCTATCAGGCGCTTGAGGCCGGCCGTTCGGCCGGGACCAACCGCACCTCGGTCGGCGCATACCGCAGCTAAGACCCGTCACTCTGTAGTGGTGCCGACTCGTCTCTACCTGATCCGCCATGCCGACGTGGAGAACCCGAACAAGGTCCTGTACGGACACCTCGACGGCTTTCAGCTCAGCGCGCTTGGACGCGCCCAGGCGGCGGCGCTGGGCGACCGGCTGCGGACCGAGGACCTGAGCCGAATCGTAAGCAGCCCGCTGGCCCGCGCGGTCGAGACGGCGCGGCTGATCAACGAGAGGCTGACCCGCCCGGCGGTCCTCGAGACCGATGCGGAGCTGCGCGAGGCTGAGTTCAGCCGGTACCTGCAGGGCCTGCCCTACTGGCAGGTGCCGCTCCGCCGGCCGCTGTGGTTCGTGCACAAGGCGCGGCGCGGGCTGGTCCCCGGCGATGAGTCGGTTGACAAGCTTGGCGGCCGCATTTTAGAGGTCATTCGACGACTGGCACGTGAGCACCCCGGGGAGACCATGGCCGTCGTGAGCCACGCCGACCCCATCAACGCAGCGTGGATCCTCCTCGACGGTCGGCCGCACAACGAGCGCGAGATGTACCGCAAGTCGGTCGACAAGGCAGGCATGCTGCGCATCGAAATGGACGGCGAGACGCCTGTGTCCTGGGAATACGAGCCGCCGCCCGTGGTGGCAAAGCCGGCTAGCGCAGCGGCCTGAGCGTGCCGGAAACGCGTTTCCCCGAAGGGTTCCTGTGGGGCACCTCGAGTGCCGCCCACCAGGTCGAAGGAGACAATCGCAATTGCGATTGGTGGGAGTTCGAGCAGCAGCCGGGTCGCATCGCGAATGGCGATTCATCGGAGATCGCGTGCGACCACTACCACCGGTATCGCGAGGATTTCTCGCTCCTGCGCGAGCTCAACCAAAACGCGCACCGCCTCTCGATCGAGTGGTCGCGCATCGAGCCCTCCGAAGGCCAGTTCGACGCGCGTCAGATCCGTCACTACCGCGACGTGCTGGGTGAGTTGCGCGAGCAGGGGATCCGGCCGATGCTCACGCTGCATCACTTCACAAGCCCGCTCTGGTTCATGCGGAAAGGCGGATGGCGGGCCTCAGGATCAGCTCGCGCGTTTCTTCCGTTCGTGCGCCACGTGGTCGATGAGCTGGGAGACCTCGTGTCGATGTGGTGCACGATCAACGAGCCGAGCATCTACGCGGCCAACGGCTGGATCACTGGTGAGTTTCCGCCCGCCCGACACGGCGACATCGTGGGGTCGTATGCGGTGAGCGGCAACATGCATCGCGCACACGAGCTCGCGTACGAGGCGATCAAGCACCGATGGCCCGACGCGCCTGTCGGCCTGTCGCACCACAAATTCCTTTTGATGCCCGCGACAAAACGGCGTCGCGATCGCTGGGCCGCGCAGACGGCGCAGCTGGTGGTTGATCGTTGGCCCACCGGCCCCGGCCGGCTGCGAAGGATCGTGGAGGCCACCTCTGATTTCGTCGGCATCGCGCACTACTGGGCGCAGGAATGCGCCTTCGACATTCGTCGGCCGCAGGACCAGTTCATCCGGCGCTCCAACGTGCCGGGCGCCGCGGTGACCGACATGGGTTGGAGCACGGACCCCACCTGGATGCGCCGCGTGTTGAACGAGCTGAAGGGCCTTGGCAAGCCCGTTTACGTCACCGAGAACGGGCTCGCCAGCAACGATGACGAGTGGCGCCAGCGCTACCTGACAGACGTCCTCACCAACGTGCACGGCGCCATCCAGGACGGGGTCGACGTGCGTGGCTACTTTCACTGGACGAACATGGATAACTTCGAGTGGGCGCGCGGGTACCAGATGCACTTCGGCCTGATCGCTGTCGACCGCAAGTCCCTCGAGCGGACGATCAAACCCAGCGGCCGCCTATACGCCCGGATCGCGAAGGCGAACGCCCTCCTGACTAACTAGACTCAGGCCGTGAACCGCAGGTCCGTGAGGCTCATTGCGGCCGCCGCGATCGTCGTCGGTTCTGTGCTCATGCTCTCGCTCGTTTGGGGCCTTCAGCACGCCGCCCTGGCCAACCCGCCGCTGCTGGGCAAGACCGCGCCGCGGCTGGCGATCGAAGCGCAGGGCGGACAGCGCATGGGCGTCTGGGAGCTCCAGGGCAAGCCCGTCGTGCTGAACTTCTGGGCCTCATGGTGCACCCCGTGCGTCCAGGAGCTGCCGGTGCTGGCCGGCGCCGCGGCGGCGCATCCCGGAGTCGCATTCGTCGGCGCCGACAACCAGGACACCACCGGCGGCTTTGCCACCTTCGAGCGGCTCCATCCTCACCCCTATCCCGCCGGCCCGATCGTCGAAGGCACTTACCAGTCGTACGGAGTCGCCGGGCTTCCGGTCACATTCTTCATCGATGCGCAGGGTCGAGTCGCGGCGTCATTCGGGGGACCGCTTGATGCGCCAACACTCGACCACTACCTGGCGCTGATCCCAACATGATCCCCGGGTTGAGGTGGGCTCTCCCTGCTCTGGTGGTCGCCGCATGCGTCGGCTACCTGATCTACTCGGCCTCTGGTGGATCCGCGGAGTACTACCTCACGGTGACCGAGCTGCGCTCGCACACGGGCGCCGGCGACGTGCGCGTAGCAGGCATCGTCCAGGACGACGTGCAGAAGTCCGCCGGCGGATTACATGTGACGTTCACGGAGAAGGACGCGACCGCGTCGGTGCCGGTCGACTATTCCGGCGCGCTGCCCGACATCTTCAAGCCGGGCATCACCGTGGTCGCCGAGGGCCGGTTGGGAAAGGACGGAGTGTTCCACGCGCGGACGCTGCTCGCCAAATGCCCCTCTCGGTTCTCGACGACCCCCTACACCCAGTGACACTCGCCTATCTCGGCGCCGGCGCCCTTCTCGCGGCGCTCGTCATGGGCGGCTTTTCTGCGGTGCTCTCGTTCTGGGCGGGCTGGCAGCAAAACGCTGTGATGGTGCAGGTCGGCCGCCGTGCCTTCTATGCCGCGACCGCGATGATCGTGATCGCTGGGGGGGTGCTCGAATGGGCCCTGCTCAGCCACGATTTCTCGCTCGCCTACGTCGCCGAGCACACCGATCTTTCGCTGCCGACGGCCCTCGTCGTGGCAGGTTTCTATGGTGGCCAGGAGGGATCGCTTCTCTACTGGGTGATGGTGCTCGGCGTAATGGGCAGCGTGTCGCTGGTGGCGAGCGCGTCCCTCGGCGCTAGGCTGGCCGCCTACGCCGCCGGCGTGATGGCCGCGATCGTTAGCTTTTTCCTTGTCGTATTGGTCTTGGTCGCGAGCCCCTTCGATGTCCTCCAAGCCACGCCGCCTGACGGTCTCGGGCTGAACCCGATCCTGCGCGACGGCGGGATGCTCATCCACCCACCTGTCGTGCTCGCCGGGTTCGCGTCGTTTGCGATCCCATTCAGCTTCGCCGCGGCCGCACTTCTGGCGGGCCGGCCCGGCGAAGCTTGGATTGCACACACCCGCCGATTTGCCCTCATGGCGTGGAGCCTTCAGACCGCGGGGCTCGTCCTCGGCATGTGGTGGGCCTATCACGTCCTCGGGTGGGGTGGATATTGGGGCTGGGACCCGGTCGAGAACGTGGCCTTCATGCCGTGGCTGGCGACCACCGCCTACCTGCACTCGTCGCAAATACAGGAAAAGCACGGCCGCCTGCGCGCGTGGAACTTCGGGCTGGTCATCCTCGCCTTTCTTCTCGTCTTGTTCGGCACGTTCATCGTGCGCAGCGGGATCGTCCAGTCGGTGCACACGTTCGCGGTCAGTGACATCGGCCCCTGGTTCCTGGCGTTTCTCTTCATCTGCATCGTTTTTTCCGCGGTCCTGCTGGCCGTTCGCTCGCAGAGCCTCGGTTCAGATGCGGAACCTGCTGCTCCTGTTTCCAAAGAGGGAGCGTTCGTCCTCCAGAACCTGCTCCTGATCGGCGTCGTGGCCGTGGTCATGTGGGGCACGGTGCTGCCGCTGGTTTCGGGGATGCTCGGGCAGCAGCGGGTGGTGGGTGTCTCGTACTACGAGCGCGCCGCCGGCCCGCTGTTCCTGCTTCTTCTCGCTGTGATGGCGGCCGGCCCGCTGCTCCCCTGGCGGCGGGCGGCCGGCCGTGCCTCGATCCGTGCCTTGAGCTGGCCAGCCGGCGCCGCGGCGGTCGTGCTCGTGGCGCTTGCCGTCGGAGGTGTCAGGTCGATTCCAGCACTGGTCGCGCTGCCACTGGTGGCCGCCGTCGTGGCCACTTGCGTCACCCAGTACGCGCGGCTCGGACGCGGCTGGCGCGCCAGGCACGGAATGCTGATCCGCAAGCGGCGCCGGTACGGCGCGTACCTCGCGCACCTGGGCCTTGCGGTCCTCGTGACCGGGATCGCCGCTTCCCATTTCTGGCAGCAGGACAAGGCCGTCACCCTCGCGCCCGGCGAGCAGGTAACCGTCGCCGGCTACACGCTCACTTATGCGGGCTCCGAAGAACGCCAGCTGGCCGATCACGCGGAGTTGGTCGGGTCGATGCGGTTCGGCACGTCCACCCTCGAGCCCGGACGAGCGACCTACGCCGGGCTCGGCGGGCAGTCCTTGACGCACGTGGCGATCAGCACCACTCCCCTGGCCGACGTCTACGTGGTGCTCACGGGGATCGATGAGGTCGGTTCGGCTTCATTCCGGATCTTCGTCAATCCGCTCGTGACGTGGATCTGGGCCGGCGGGGCGATCATCATCGTC
>JBGPYE010000238.1:0-3286 GCA_041493095.1 Candidatus Dormibacteraceae bacterium | reverse complement strand
CGGCCGGAGCTGCTCGGTAAGATCGTCGAGCTGGGCGGTCCCGAGGTCGTCACCTACGAGACGATCTTCGACTGGTACCTCCAGGCGCGAGGGATCAAGAAATCGAAGCTGAAGCTGCCGGTGGCTCTCCTGATCCCAGGCCTGACGGTCATGGAGGCGCTCTTCAAGAGTCCGCCCGCCACCCCGGACGAGGTCAACATGATCCAGCTCAACAACCTCGCGGATGGGATCGACTCCGTGAGCAGCCATTACGGCTGGCGGCCGACGGCGCCGAGCACGTGGGCGCCGACCCATTGGAAGAAGCCTCTCCACCGCTAAACGTCCGCGCCTTCTTCGGGCTGCCTCTGCCGGAAGGAAACCGGGAGGCGCTCGGCCAATACCGCGCCGAGTGTGCCGCCGCGGCGCCCGCGTTTCGGTGGACGCCGGCCGCGAACCTCCACCTGACGGTCCGTTTTATCGGCTCCATCGAGCGCTCGGTCGTAGACGGTATCGCGGACCGCTTGGGTGCACGCCCGCTGGCCAGGTTCGAGCTCGAGCTCGGCGATGTCGGCACGTTCAATCGTGGGAGGCTGGTGCGGGTGGTGTGGCTTCAGGTCCGTTCAGGCGCAGACGCCGCGAAGGAATTGGCGGCCCAGGTGGAAGAGGAGTGTGCGCGGGCGGGGTTGGCGCCTGAGGCCCGACCGTTTCAGCCGCACCTAACGCTCGCCCGCGCTCGCGCTCGTGATGGCGCCGTGATGCCGCCTCTTCCGCCAGCGCCGGAGCTTCCACCATGGCGGGCCGGCGAGCTGATCCTGTACAGGAGCCAGCTCGGCCGCGCCGGCTCGGTCTACGAGCCGCTCCGCGTCCTCAGACTGAGCTGACCCCAGCCTCGGCACATTCAAGGTCCTGCTCCGGCCGAGCGCCGCTCACCCCGACCGCGCCGAGCACCTTGCCGTCGCGCTTGATCAGCACCGACCCGAGGCCGGGGACGAGCGGTACACGTACAAGCCGGTCGGCGACGCTGAAAAATCCGGGCCGCTCTTTGGCGATGTCCGCGAGGCCCGCGCCGTCGCGGTGCATCAACGCCGCGCCAGCAGCCTTGGCCTCGGCGATCTGTGGCGACAGCGGCATCGCGCCGTCCATCCGCGCGAGCGCGATGAGCAGTCCGCCTTCGTCGACGACGGCGACAGTTACGCGCAGGCCGAGCTCCGTCGCTTTCGTGTGCGCGCGTGCGATGACCTGGTTTGCGTCGTGAAGATTCAACCCCATCACGTGCAGTCTCTCATGGCTACTACTGATAGGTTGGCGGCGAACTGACTTTCGGACTTGCGCTCCAACTCTTGCCCCATCTATTCTTTACGACGGCCCCGAGGGAAACGTTCGAAAGGGCAGGAACAGGCCGCAAGGCCGGTACCAGTCCTCGAGAGGCGATCCGTCGGGGTCACTTCTTTTCGGGGGGAGACAGATGTCTTCCCCCCGCGGGACCCGCTCCTCTCCTCGGCCACGGTGGGTGGCGCATTGAAGGTGGCGTGCTTTGGTGACGGCCGGATTAAATCCGGCCTGAGGCTCCACCTTGGCATCTTTCTTTCGCGGGGGGAGGACAGATGTCCTCCCCCGCGGGACCCCCTCCTCTCCTCGGCCACGCTGGGTGGCGTATTGAAGGGTGGCATGCTTTGGTGACGGCCGGATTAAATCCGGCCTGAGGCTCCACTTGGCATCTTTTTCAATGCAAGCTGATTGCGGGTCCGCGCGTTAACCTGCGTCAGTGACCGCGGTGCAGAGCTCTCCCCGAACAGCCTCACCTGCGGTTCAGGGTCCGGTCGAGGTCTCGATCGTGATGCCCTGCCTGAACGAGGCTGAGACGCTGGCCGCCTGCATCCACAAAGCTCAGCTGGCGATCGAGAAAGACGGCCTGTCGGCCGAGATCGTCGTCGCCGACAACGGTAGCACCGACGGCTCCCAGGCCATCGCCAAAGAGCTCGGCGCGCGCCTCATTCCGGTCGCGAGAAAGGGCTACGGCAGCGCGCTGATCGGCGGCATCGAAGCCGCGCACGGCCAGTTCGTGATCATGGGCGACGCCGACGACAGCTACGACTTCACGGCCATCGCGCCGCTGATCGCCAAGCTGCGCGATGGGTTCGACCTCGTGGTCGGCAACCGGTTCCGCGGCGGCATCGAGCGCGATGCGATGCCGTGGCTGCACAGATGGATCGGCAATCCGGTGCTCACGTCCATCAGTCGTGTCTTCTTCCACACGCCGGTCGGAGACATGCACTGTGGCCTCCGCGGTTTTCGCAAGGACGCGTTCTCGCGCATGCGACTTAAGGCGACGGGCATGGAGTTCGCCAGTGAGATGGTGATCAAGGCTTCGCTGCAGGGCATGCGCATCACAGAGGTGCCCGTCACGCTTCGTCCCGACGGCCGCTCGCGTGCCCCTCATCTGCGTACGTGGCGAGACGGCTGGCGGCACCTGCGCTTCATGCTGCTGTTCAGCCCGCGCTGGCTCTTCCTTTATCCGGGGATCGCGCTTTTCGCGATCGGACTGATCGTGGGCGCGGCGCTCGAGATCGGGCCGGTCAAGGTCGGACCGTTTGGATTCGACATCAGCACGCTCCTGCTCGCCGGCTTTTGCTGCCTGATCGGTTACCAGCTCATCGTCTTCGCGGTTTTCACCAAGGTCTTCGCGATGCGCGAAGGATTCCATCCGCCCAACCCCGGGTATGCGGCGATGTTCCGCTACGTGCGCCTCGAAACGGGACTCGCGCTCGGCCTGTTCATGGTCGTGCTCGGCATCGCCGGGCTGGTTCTCGCGGTCCTCTCGTGGCAGGTGCTTGGCTTTGGCGTGCTCGATCCGCGGACCACGATGCGCGAGGTGATCCCGGCCGCAGTGCTCTTGACGCTGGGCGTTCAGACCGTGTTTGCAAGCTTCTTCCTCAGCATTCTCGGCATCGACAGCGAAAGCGATCCGCACTAACGCGATCGAGGCCGTGCGCAAGCACGCGTTGGTTTTTGCATACCTTGCCGCGGTCGTGCCGGCGCTCTTGATGGCCGTCACTCAACCCGTGTGGTCGCTGGTCGACGAGGCGCAGCATTTCGATTTCATCGTCCAACTGGGCCACGGCGTCTATCCGATCGGTGACGAGACCCTGATCGATAAGGACACGCTCAAGGTCATGAGATCCACCGGTGTGTTCCGCGCCTTTTACCCAGCCGGCACATATCCAGCACCGGATCTCACGGACATCGGACCGCCGCCACCCTCGATGTCCGTGCGCGCGAACGCCGCCTGGATGCTGAGGCACATGTG
>JBGPYE010000217.1:0-3627 GCA_041493095.1 Candidatus Dormibacteraceae bacterium | reverse complement strand
CTTGATCGGCACATAAGGCCGGAAGGTACTGGGACCCGGGTGCATCGCCCCCTCGACGGAGAGGCCTGGCTCCTTCTCCAGCTGTTCCGACCTCAGCAGGCCCAGCACAACCTGGGCATCGTCGACGACCACGACGACATCCCAGCCGGCGGCGACGGTCCGCTCGCGGACGTCACCAAGACGGTCAGTCAGTCCGCAGACGACCACATCCTTGCGCGCCACGTCACCCGCGCGAGGACGTTTGGAGTTCTCCCCCTCCGTAGGATTGCCGGCCGCCAGCCAGTCGAGCTTGCCGGCCCTGTACTCAAAGACCTCTTCGAAGCCGAGATTCTCGAGCCGCGCCGCGGCCCTGGGCGCCATGTCTCAAGCCGCATCCCAGCAGTAGACGATCACGGCGCCGTTGCGATCGATCTCGCCGGCCTCTTCGTCCAGCTGCCGGAGCGGATGGCTCACCGCACCGGGGAGGTGGTCCTCCGCGTACTCCTCAGGTGGAAGCACCTCGACGAGCTGCGCGCCCTGCTTGACCATCGCTTCGATCGTGTCGCGGTCGACCAGCCTCGCCATTATCAAATCATCCTAGGGACGCACCTCGAACAGCTTCGCCAGGTCCGCGGGCAGGGTCAGCACAGGGTCAAGGTCGGGTACCAGGCCGCCCGCCTGCAGTGCGCGGACGACGAGGCCCGAGCAGATCTCGTGGCCGCTGCGCACGAGACGCAACGGCCATCCAAACAGAAGGTAAACGCTCGCACCGAACATGTCGAGAAAGCCAAAACCCTGGCCGATCTGCTGGTTGGCAAAAGCGACGGCGCGGGCCCTGGCTTCCGAGGAAAAGTCGGGGCCCAGGCGCACGAGGTGGTACTCGTCCGCTCGGTACTTTGAGATTGGATTGCGTCGAACGCCCGCGATCTCCGCCTCGACCAACGCCCCGTCCTCCTCGACGATCAAAGCTGAGTGGCTCCAGTGCGCGTAGACGGCGTCGGGGCCTCTGAAGCGCCGCTTCTGCGCCAGGCTGATCAACCTCGCGATGACGTGATGCCGGTGGGCGAGTATGAAATCTCCGGGCGCGAAGTGCGTTGCCTCCTCCCCAGGTCCGTAGCGTTCGACATTCGCGGTCATGTTTCCCCTCACCACGTGCGCGTCACCTTGTTGAGTGCACGGGGCCGGTCGGGGTCGATCCCACGCGCGAGCGCCACGCGGTGCGCGAGCAGTTGCCCCAGCACAGCGAGCGTCAGCGGGGTCAGCTCCTCAGGCAGCCCCGAGTCGAGGCTGACGGTCGCTTCGGGATCGCCATGGTCCCCGGTTCCATCGAGCAGCCGGATCACGCGGCAGCTTTGATCGGCCAGGCGCCGGCCGATCGATTCCACATCGGCGGACACCTGGCCCCGCCCGTCCACCAGGACGACCGGGAAACCCGGCTCGACGACGGCAATTGGCCCATGCTCGAAATCCGCCACCGACCACGCGCGCGCCAGCACGTAGCTCGTTTCTGTGAGCTTCAGCGCGATCTCTTCGGCGGTCGAGAAATTGAAGCCGCGGCCGAGCACGATCGCTCGCGGACCCAGCAGCGCAGGGACGAGGCGGTCCAGCTCGCCGTCCTGCTCCAGCGCCGCCGCGAGTGCCGGCGGCACCTGGCCGAGCGCAGCCTCGAAGGAAGCATCCGGGTCCAGCGCCTGCGAGATCAGCGCGAGGGCCAGCAGGCTGGCGGTGTAGGTCTTCGAGGCCGGGATGCTGCGCTCAGGTCCCGCCCCGAGGGGGAGCACGAGCTCGGCCGCCCGGGCCAGCGGTGAGTCCGGGTCGTTGGTCACGGCGACAGTGACCGCACCTTGACGTGCAGCTTCATCGATCACCGCGATGACATCTGCGGACAAACCCGACTGCGAGATGCCGATCACACACTGGCCGTCGAGAGAAGGAGGGCTGCCGTAGCTGGTGAACAGCGATGGCGCCGCGAGCGCAACCATCATGTGATTGCGGACTCCGAATAGATATTTTGCGTAGAGCGCGGCATGGTCTGAGCTGCCTCTGGCGACAATGACAAAGCCGCGCGGCTTCGACGAACGCAGCCGCGTGGCGATCGACGCGACGGCGCCGCGGCTGTCCGCGAGCATGCGCGAGGCCAGCAGCGGCTGCTCGCCGATCTCTTCTCGAAAGCGGCTCATACCTTCTTAAACAGGTGGTGGCCTTGTTCCTACGCCCCGGCTTGCGCCGCCGGCTCGCTCTCGGCCGCCTCCTCGCGCTTGAGGCTGTCTGCGTTTCGGATGCCGATCGCGTTCACCAACGCGCCCGCCAGGAGAAGGCCGGCTCCGACCAGCATGGCGAGGTGGAAAGACGAGGTCGACGCGTCTCGCACGACTCCCACCAGTGCCGGATCGGGCGGCGTGTTGAGCGGGCTCACCTGGTTTCGAAAGCTGGTCGACGAAACGTCGACGCCCGGCAGCCGTGAGGCGAGCGTCGCATAGAAGGTGGCGGTGAGGAAGATGAAGATCAACGCTCCCGCGAGCTGCGGGCCGACGCGCGAGATCGCGTTGTTGATCGCCGAGCCGACTCCCGAGTTCCTCACTGGAACGGATGTCATCAGAGCGGTCGTGAGTGGGGCCACCAGGATCATCAGACCGATGCCGAACAGGATCGATCCCGGCAGGAAGTCGGTCAGGTACGAAAGAGGCGGCAGGTATGTGCTGGGGTTGGACAGGTCGAGCTTCCACGGCGTGCTGCTGGAGGGCACCCGCGCAAACCACATGACGCCGAGCGCCATGATCACGGGGCCCGCGGCCATGAACCACCGCGGACCGTATTTGGCCGCCAGGCTCCCGAACCGAGCCGAAAAGAAGATCAAGAAGAGAGTCCCGGGAATTCCGGCCGCCCCGGCCGCCGCTGCCGTATAGCCGATCGTGCCTATCTGGAAGAGCACCAGGTAATAGAACGCCACGTACAGGGCGCCGTAGATCACCAGCGTCGACAGGTTCGTCACGGCGAAGTTGCGCGAGCGGAAAAGCTCGAGCGGGATCAAAGGATGCTTCGAGCTCTTCATGAGGATGGGCAGCGCGATGGTCGCCACCACACCAACCGCCAGCGCGATGTATCCGATCGGATCCCGCCACGCCCTCTGCTGTCCGTAGATTGCGCCGAAAGCAAGCCCCCCGACCGCCAGCGCCACAACCGCCGCCCCAAGCCAGTCGAAGTTCGCGGTGGCCTGCTCGTCGCGGCTCTCGGGGACATGCTTCCAGGTCGCCCAGACGGCCACGACGATCAAAGGGACGTTGATGAGAAAGGCCGCCCTCCACGAGATGGTGTCCACGAGTAGGCCGCCGATGACGGGGCCGAGGACGGTCGTCGCGCCCGAGGCGCCGGCCCACACACCGAAAGCGCGTCCCTGCTCCTGGCCGGAGAAGTTCGCGGTCAGCAGCGCGAGAGAACCGGGGACCAGCATCGCGCCCGCCGCTCCCTGCAGGATGCGAAACAGGACCAGGAGCTCCATGGTGGGAGCGAGGCCGCACAGCACCGATGTGGCGCCGAATCCGATGAGGCCGTACAGGAACATGCGCCGCCGGCCGTAAAAGTCGTTCAGCGCGCCCGCCAGGATCAGCAGGGCGCTCAGTGTCAGCAGGTACGCGTTGTAGACGTACG
>JBGPYE010000247.1:0-3073 GCA_041493095.1 Candidatus Dormibacteraceae bacterium | reverse complement strand
GCTGCTGCGTCCTCCATGCGCTCTTTGAGCTCACGAACAAGAAGGTCCGAGCGGCCCTCCATGAAGAGAGCCACCTCGTTGATGCGAGCTTTGTAGTCCTCCGGGCTGATGCGCTTCTCGCACGGGCCTGGACAGCGCTTGATGTGAAAGTCCAGGCACACCTTGCCCTGCTTGAAGATCTCGTCCGAGCACGTCCTGAAAGGAAGTAGTTGGCGAATGGACTTGACCGTTCCGCGCAAAGATTGAGCGGAGGTGTATGGGCCGAAGTACTGAGCGCCGTCGTTCTGAACCCGGCGTGAGTAGTGGACGCGCGGGAACTCCTCGGTGATCGGCAGCTTCAGGTAGAGATAGTTCTTGTCGTCCTTGAGCCGAATGTTGAATCGCGGGCGGTAGTTCTTGATGAGGCTGTTCTCCAGGA
The DNA here is from genome assembly GCA_041493095.1 of Candidatus Dormibacteraceae bacterium. Taxonomy (GTDB): domain Bacteria; phylum Chloroflexota; class Dormibacteria; order Dormibacterales; family Dormibacteraceae; genus Palsa-870. Next base: position 2,655 of record JBGPYE010000247.1, on the reverse strand, counting down.
CCAGCGCCTCCACCTCGTTGGCCGTCGTGACGAACTCGAAGTCCGTCGCCTTTCGCACGAGCTCGGCCACCTGGGCAGTCGGCGCGTAGCCCGGGGTGAAGTACGAGCGGAGGCGGTCGCGCAGGCGCAGTGCCTTGCCGACGTAGATGACCTGGCTTTTGTTGTCACGAAATAGGTAAACGCCAGGTCCGTCGGGCACGGCCTGCAGACGCCGCTTGACCGCCTCTTCCAATGAAATCGCCACGTGAAACGATTCTAGGTAGGACTTGTGGCCAGGCAGTCCTAGACTTGCCCGTATGCAGCCAGCGCCCAGCCCCCTGGCGGCTCAGCCTCTCCCGCCGCCGGGCTACGCCGCTCCTGTCTCGCGGCCCTACAACCCGTGGGCCATCGTCAGCATCTCGTTCGGCGCCTCGACCGTGATCGGAAGCTGGTGTTTTGGGGGCCTGATCGCCGTCATCACAGGCCACGTGGCGCGACACCAGATCAAAAGGACGGGCGAGGCGGGCGCCACCCTCGCGCTGGTCGGCCTCATCGCCGGCTATGCGGCGATCGCCCTCACCCTGCTTTTCATCCTCGTCTACGTGGCCTTTTTTGTCTTCATTTTTGCGTTTACAGCTGCGCATCCAGGGACATTCCCGAGCCCAACCCCTAGACCGTAAACTGACCTCGTGAGCACCACCCCTAGCGAGCTCCCCGTTCAGCCTTCATCGACGCCCACGCAGATCGCCGGCCAGCAGTCCGCACCCACCAGTACGGTCCCGCCCGGGCCAGTTGGCCCGACCTACACTCCGGCGGCCGGGACCCGCACGAACACGCTCGCCATCGTCAGCCTAGCCACCGGGATCGGATCCTTCTTCGCGCACATTGTCCCGGGTCTCGGCGGCTTCACCGTGGCTCTGATCGCCGTCATCACCGGCTACATGGCGCGCAAGCAGATCAGGGAAACGGGCGAAGGGGGCATGGGCATCGCGACCGCCGGCATGATCATCGGCGCCGCCCACCTCGTACTGATCTTCCTTGTGATCATCGGGGTGCTCTTGCTGGTCTTCGTGCTCGGCATCGGCGTCTTCTTCCTTCAGCCGCGCTAGGCGGGAACGGCGGGGTCGTCCCGCACCGGCACCGCGAGCCCTCGGCCGAACCATTGCGGGTCGGTTCGCCTCTGGCGAAGCGTGAAGAGCCCGATGTCAAACGGTCCGTTGGCAAGTCCGAAAACGATGATCGCGAGCAGGAGGTCTCGGTCTTCAGACGGCGACTTTCACGCGACGGGCGGGCGTTCGACGTTTCGATTCGCGGGCGCGCACGGCGCCGTTTGATTTCTCGGGACGCCGCCCGACCTTGGACAGCGGCGCGAGCAGGAACTGGCCGGTCGAGGAGTCGGGATTCCCCGCCACCTGCTCTGGCGTTCCCTCTGCGATCACGTAGCCGCCCCGCTCCCCGCCTTCAGGTCCGAGGTCGATCAACCAGTCGGCGGTCTTCAGGACGTCGAGGTTGTGCTCTATGACGACCACGGTGTTGCCGTGGTCGACGAGCCGGTGCAGCACCACCAGCAGCCGCTCCACGTCCGCGTAGTGAAGGCCCGTGGTCGGTTCGTCCAGCAGGTAGAGGGTCCGGCCAGTGTCACGGCGCGATAGCTCGGCGGACAGCTTCACCCTTTGCGCCTCGCCGCCCGAGAGCTGTGTCGCAGGCTGGCCCAGCCGGATGTAGCCGAGACCTACGTCTTGCAGCGTCTTCAGCTTCGTCTTGATCCGAGGCACGTTCTCAAACACCTCGAGCGCTTCGTCGACTGTCATCTCGAGGACGTCGGAGATCGAGTGGCCGCGGAACTTCACCTCCTGCACCTCACGCGAGTAGCGTGTCCCGTGACAGACCTCGCAAGGCACGTACACGTCCGGCAGGAAGTGCATCTCGATCTGGATGATCCCGTCACCTTGGCACGCCTCGCACCGACCACCGCGAACGTTGAAGCTGAAGCGACCGGGCTTGTAGCCGCGCATCTTCGCCTCAGGAAGCTGTGCGAACAGCTCACGCATGTAGGTGAACATGCCGGTGTAGGTCGCAGGGTTGGATCGCGGCGTGCGGCCGATGGGCGACTGGTCGATGTCGATCGCCTTGTCGAGATGCTCGAGGCCTTCGATCGCGTCGTGCGGACCGGGCCGGTCCTTCGCCCGGAAGAAATGCTGTGCGACCTTGCGACTGAGGATGTCCGTCACCAACGATGACTTGCCCGAACCGCTGACGCCCGATACGGCGACGAACTCACCCAGTGGGATCGCGACGTCGATGTTCTTCAGGTTGTTCGCGCGCGCTCCGCGAATCACCAGTCGCTTGCCGCTGCCGGCGCGCCGACGCTTCGGGATTGGGATCACACGATCTCCACGCAGAAATGCCGCAGTCAGAGAGTTGGGGTCGCGCATCACCTGCTCGACCGTGCCCGCGGCGATGATCTGGCCGCCGTGCTCGCCTGCGGCGGGTCCGATGTCGACCATGTAGTCAGCCGAACGGATCGTCTCCTCATCGTGCTCGACGACGATCAGCGTGTTGCCGAGGTCGCGCAGCCGCAGCAGGGTGTTGATCAGCCGCCGGTTGTCGCGCTGGTGCAGGCCGATCGACGGCTCGTCGAGGATGTACAGCACGCCCATCAGCTTCGAGCCGATC
>JBGPYE010000132.1:0-5439 GCA_041493095.1 Candidatus Dormibacteraceae bacterium | reverse complement strand
CCCGATTGGGTGCTCGACTACCTGCTGGTGCACGAGCTGGCGCACCTGGAGCAAAGCGACCACGGCCCGGCATTTCACGAACTGGAAAATCGCTATCCCCTGAGCGAGCGCGCGCGCGGCTACCTGATGGCGCTAGATAGCACGGGGGAGGCCCTCCCACGCTTGCAGCGTGGGGACCCCAGAGGTACCCCCTCCGAGTAACACGTTATCTGGAGGCGCTTGGAAAGGGCAAAAGTGACGGCCGGATTAATCCGGCTACAGCTTCACAGGAGGTATGCATCTACGGAGTAAGGACGATCTTGGTCGCCTCGCGCGCATCGAAGATGCGGTATGCCTCTTCCGCCTGGTCGAGCTTCATCCGGTGACTGATGATCGCCTCGGGCTTCAAGCGGCCGGCGGCGATCAGGTCCAGGAGCGGCCGCATGTACGCCTGGACGTTGCACCACCCTGCGCGGAACGTGAGCGACTTGAGCCACATCTTCATGTAGGGGAAGTCCCCGATCACCGCGCTAGGAACGCCGACCATCGAGATGGTGCCGCCGCCGCGGACGCTCTCGATCGCCGTGTCGACCGCCGACAGATGACCGACACACTCGATGCTCGAGTCGGCCCCGACGCCGCCGGTCTGACCCTGGATTGCCTCGACGGGGTGAACTTGCTTTGCGTTGATCGGGATGCCGCCGAGGTCCAGCGCCATCTCGAGCCGCGAGTCGACCATGTCGACGACGAACACTCGAGACGGCCCGAAAAGCTGGGCCGCCATCGTCGCCATCAGGCCTACCGGGCCGGCGCCGATCACGGCGACAACGTCGCCGGGCTTGATCTCCGCTCTCTCGGCGCCAAAGAATCCCGTCGCCAGGATGTCGCCGACGAAGATCGCCTGCTCGTCGGTCATGCCTTTGGGGATGGGCTCCATGGAGTGATCGGCGAGCGGCACGACGACGTACTCCGCCTGTCCGCCACCGAGGTCTCCGAAATACTCGCCGTGGCCGAAGGTGGACTTGTCCACGCACTGGTTGAACCAGCCCTTGCGACACAGGGTGCAAACACCGCACGACGTGAAGAAGCTCGACACGACGCGGTCACCAGGCTTGAACCGCTTGACCTCAGAGCCGACATCCTCGACCACCCCCACGAACTCGTGGCCGAGCACCGTGCCCGGGTTCATCGGAGTGTGCCCGTGCAGGATGTGCAGGTCAGAGCCGCAAACGGCGCCCAGGGTCACCTTGATGAGCGCCTCGCCTGAATGCTTGATCGCCGGCTTCGGCACGTCGATGACTTTGACGTCCCCCTCGCCCTGGAAGGTCAGCGCTCTCATGGCCGCGATTCTACGTCCACCCCAATTCGTGGCAGGGGCGGCCAGGATTCTCCCGGCCGCGACTTTGTGCTTCCTGCCTCCAATGCGTGGCCAGGAGTGCCTTTGAAAAAAATCCCATCCTTAAGGGAAAGTGAGCAGGCGCCTTGGCGAAGCCAACGCGCCGATGAGCGAAAACCGATGAGGTTTGCGCTCATATTCATTTTTGCCGTGCGGCCAGGAGCTTCTCCAATTGCTGCGCGTTCTTGACCGAATAGTTCGAGTAGTTGTTGTTCATCAGCGCGTGCACCTGCTTGGCCGAGCGCTCCATCTCCTTGATCCGGGGCACCCACTCCGCCAGCTCCTCGTCCTTGTAGTCGTATCGAAAGCGCAGGTTCGGCGGCGCCCCCTTGATGTCCCATGTCTCGTGGTTGCGGCCGTGGAAGCGGACAACCGCGAGCTTGGTCGAGGTCACCTCAAAAACGGGAGGCATGCTCGTCCTGTGCCCCTGCGGCATGTCGACCGCGACGTAGGGGATGTCGCGGGTGCGCAGGAATGCCAGGGTCCCGTCTTTGTGGCGTCCATCCATCCATTCCGGCCTGCGGAACTCGACCGCGACCTGAAACCCGAACATGCGCTCCTGGCACTGCTCGATGTACGAGAGCGAGCGTGACGACGGCAGGAACCAGGGCGGGAATTGAAAGAACACTGCGCCCAGCTTTCCGGCCGCCCGCAGGGGCTCGAGCGCCGTGCGGAATCGCTCCCACGACTCGTCCACCAGGTCGTCGGGCATCTGCTCGATGTAGATGTTCTTTTCGCGCAGAGCTTCCGGCAGCTCGTCGCGGATGTCCTTCGGCAAGGCCATCGGCTTGGTGGGGTGGTTGGTGAACAACGAGAACGACTTGACATCGAAGGTGAAGTCCTTGGGCGTCCGCGCCACCCACAGCTCGGAGTTCTCCGGCTTGGGCATGCCGTAGTAGGTGGAGTCGACCTCGACCAGCGAGAACTGGCTGGCGTAGAAGTTCAGCCGCTCCTCGGACGTCTTCACGTTCAGCGGGTAGAACAGCTTGGAATCGATCAACGACTTGTCGATCCAGCCGGCGATTCCGACCTTCACAGCCATGGATTCGATCCTGTCATAAGCACGATATGATCCGTGCCTGCCCGTGGGCCGCTACATCCGCTACTGGTACACGTACCGCACCGCGGTCGCGATCGTCATCGCCGTGGTCCTCAGCGGAGCCATCTACGCGCTCTACACGCAGCAGGTCGCCTGTGACACCCACGTCGGGGCGTGTCTGATCAACATCTCGGTGCATCCCGAGGACCGGATCATCGCCCAATCCAACCCTGATCCGAACGTCGTCATCGTGGGCGTCGACGACGCCAGCGTGAGCAAGATCGGCGTGTACCCGGTGCCTCGCGATCGCTACGCACAGGTGCTCCGCAACCTGCAGGCGGCAGGAGCGGCTGTGATCGCCTTTGACGTTGGTTTTCCGGATCCCCGCGAGACGAAGACCGACGACGAGTTCGCGAAAGCCCTCGCCACAAGCACCATCCCTGTCGTCCTGTCTTATGGCGCTGACAACACGAAGCCGGCCGACGGCAAAGTGATCCAGACGGGCATCGACCAGATCCCTCTCAAGAAGTTCCGATGCACCGACGCGAACCCCGACCCGAACGTCGCCTGCAAGAGTCCGGCTCCAAACGTGGCGCTTGGCGCGACCGATGTCGTGGCCGACGCAGACGGCGTGATGCGCCGGCTCCCCATGTTCGTCGAGCCCGCATGCGTGACCGACGGACGTTGTGATTCGCAGATCATCAACCCGCTCAGCTTTGCGGCCTATCGCGCGTTCGTGCTCGGCAAGGACTTTCAATCCGGTGCCGCGCTCCAAGAATCAGGCCACAACGCGACGTTCGGGACCGCATGGGGCGATCCACTCCAGGTCGATGACACCGGCTCGGCCCTGATCAACTACTTCGGACCTCCGGGCAACTATCGCGAGCACGGCCAGTACCTCTCGTTCGGCAACGTGTGGGACGGCTCCTTCTCGCACGACGCGGTCAACGGCAAGATCGTCCTGGTCGGCTACTACTACCTCACCGGCGTGCACGACGAATTCCTGACGCCGACCTCAGTTGGGACGCAGATGCCCGGTGTCGAGCTGCACGCCAACGTGATCCAGATGATGCTCGGGGTGCCCCCGAAGTTCCTGGTTCACGAGCCCCCACTCATCGTTTTCCTGACCATCCTCGTGCTCGCCCTGGTGATGGCGGTCGCGGTTTCAAGGGTGAGGGTGTCTTGGGGCTTGATCGGCACAGGCGCCACTCTCGTTGTGTTCACGATAGGAATCACGATCCTCGCCAACAACGCCGGCCTGGTGCCCGACATGTTTCACCCGTGGCTGGCGATCGGGTTGACCTACACGGGGGTGACGGCTTATCGCTTCCTGTACGAAGACCGCGAGAAGCGCAAGGTCACCCGCATCTTCGGCCACTACCTCAAGCCCGAGATCGTCGCGCAGCTGGCCAGGACCCGTGGAGGCGTCGACGACATCCTGCGCGGCGGCGAGCGGCGCGACATGACGCTGCTGTTCGTAGACATCCGCGGCTTTACGTCAATGTCCGAGTCGATGGCCGCCAACGAAGTCACCGACGTGGTCCAGATGTACCTCGACCACCTGAGCGGGATCATCTTCACCTGGGACGGGACCGTCGACAAATACGTCGGCGACGAGATCGTGGCGTTCTGGAACGCGCCTCGCGTGCAGGAGAACCACGCCCTGCTGGCCCTGCGCTGCGCATACGACCTGGTCAATCGCGCCCCTGAGCTCGAGCAGCGACTGCTCGCCAAAGGCCTACCGCCGATCCGCTGGGGCATCGGCATCAACACGGGACCCGCGGTGGTCGGCAACATGGGATCGCGCAGCCGCCTCCAGTACACAGCGCTCGGCGATACGGTCAACACCGCCGCACGTTTCTGCGCGCACGCGCCGGCCTTCCACGTGCTCATCGGCCAGATGACGTACGACATGTGCAAGGACTACATCGCCGTCGACCTGGTTCCGGGCGTTCAGCTGAAAGGGAAATCGGCCGAGACGTTCAGCCTCTACCAGGTGACCGCGATCCGGGAGACCACGTCGTCACCGTGGGTTCAGTTCCCGACCGAGATGGCGATCCAGGCCCATCACGCGTTCACGCTGCAGTACAAAGGGCAGACCGTAATCGCAGCCGGCGAGTCGGGACCTCACGACATCCTGGTCGGCGAAGCGGCGGAGCAGGCTCTCGCCGGCTCAGAGTCCCTCGCCTAACTAATGGACGAAAGCAGCCGCTAGAAGGGCCAGCGCCGCGGTCAGGGAGATCGTCCCGACCAGCACGTTGAGGCAGCCGGCCGACTGCTTGGCCACAGGCTTGACCGGCGGGGTTGGGTTGTAAGCCGCCTGAAGGGGCACCGCGGTCGCGGGCTGCTCGATGGCGATGCCCATCGGTGTCGCCGGCATCATCGCCGGCTGTGCGGATGCTGCCGCGGGAACCATTTTGGAGAGGTCGGCGCCAGGCTCGAGGCTGCGCTGCCAACCGGGACAGATTCGGTCGGCGATGCGTCCAATCGCGTCGTCAAACTCCTGGCCCGTCTGGAAGCGATCTTCGGGCCGCTTGGAGAGCGATTTGAGGATCACCTCCTCGAGCCCGAGGTCGAGCCCAGGCCGGCGCACCGAAGGTGGTTGGGGCGGAGCCTGGACGTGCTTCGCCATCAGTGTGAAAGGCCCGTCGGCGTCGCTGGCCGTGAACGGCGGCTGGCCTACGACCAGCTCGTAGAACATAATGCCGGTCGAGTACAGGTCGCTGCGACCGTCCACTTTGCTCGAGGCGACCTGCTCCGGCGACATGTACTGAGGCGTACCGACGGTGGTCCCGGTCTTCGTCGCTGTTCCGCCGACACCCGAATCGTCAGTCAGCCGTGCGATGCCGAAGTCGGCGACCTTGACGGCCCCCTCATCAGAGAGCAGGACGTTCTCGGGCTTCATGTCCCGATGCACGATGGCGTGCTTGTGTGCGTAGTTGAGGGCCTGCAGCACACCATGCATGACGGCGAAAACCTGGGGCAGTGGGATCGGGCCTTTGTTCAGCCAATCCCTCAGGGACTT
>JBGPYE010000185.1:0-4404 GCA_041493095.1 Candidatus Dormibacteraceae bacterium | reverse complement strand
TGCTCCGTGTGTTCTCGTTCGATCGGGTGCAGCACGCGGGCGCGCGGTTCGACTGGGACAAGCTGAACTGGATCAACGGCGAGTACATCCGCCGGCTCGACGATGACGAGCTCGCGCGCCGGCTTCAGCCTTTCCTGCCCAAGCTGGACGACGCCACCATCCGGCGCGCCGTTCCGGCACTCAAAACGCGAATGACAAAGCTGGCCGACGCCGCCGACCTGCTCGAATATCTGTGGACCGATCCGCCGCAGCCGCCGCTCGATTCCGAGGCGGTGGAGTTCATTCGCGCCGCGATCGCGGCGCTGAGCGATGTGCAGTGGGAGCCGCCGGCGATTCACGAGAAATTGATGGCGGTCGTCGAAGCCGCCGGCGCGAAGCCGAACAAAGTCTTCATGCCGATCCGCCTCGCCGTGACCGGCAAGAAGATCTCGCCACCCATCGACCACACGCTTGCACTCTTACCGAAGGACGTTGCGATCTCGCGCCTTCAGCGGGTCGCCGGAGTGCACGCATGACGTTCCTCACGATCGTCATCGACCTGAACCCGAACCTCTTCCGCATCGGACCATTCCTCATCACGTGGCATGGCGTTTTCGCTGTCCTCGGGATCCTGGCCGCGGCGCGCCTCGGTTTGTGGCTGCTGGAGAAAGACGGCGTCGACATCGGACGCGCCTCAGACGGCGTGGCGTGGATGGTCGTGCTCGGGCTCGTCGGCGCGCGTCTCCTTTACGTGTGGGAGAACTTCAAGCTCTTTTCGGGAGGGCAGCTGCTCCGCGTGTTCGCCCTCACCGAGGGCGGCATCAGCCAGTGGGGCGGCTTGTTCGGCGCGATGGTCGGCGCGTATGTCTGGGCGCGAAGATCGCGCATCTCGTACTGGAAGATTCTCGACGCGGCCGGCGCCGCCGGCATGATCGGCGTGGCCGTCGGCCGCATCGGAGACGTCATCAACGGCGAGCACCACGGCACGCCAACCACCCTCCCGTGGGGAGTCGAGTACGTCAACGCGGCGACCCTCGGCGAGCCTGGCAAGGTGGTACATCCGGAGGTCGCCTACGAGATGATCCTCTGCGTCGCGCTGCTGGGCGCTCTGCTTCCGTTTCACCAGCGATTGAAAGCGCGGCTGCCGGATGGAGTCGTCGGATTGATCTATGGCGGCCTGTACGCCGCCGGGCGGTTCTTCCTCAGCTTTCTGCGCACGGACCCGTCCCTCTTCCTGGGGCTGCGGCAGGCCCAGCTGGCCTCGCTGCTCATGGTGGCGTTGGCAGTCGTGGGGATCCCGCTGCTCATCAGGCGTGCGCGCGCGAATCGAGAGCCAGTCACCGAGCCGGCATAGCGCGCAGCAGTCGCTGGGCAAGGTCCGGCGATTCAGGGTCGTGCTTGAAGTAGACGTGTACCTCGTCGTGCATGCCGGCAGCAGATTTGACCTGCTTGATCCATGGCTTCAAAGATGAGTTCGAGTATCCCCGCCGCAGCCTGAAGTAGGCCACCGGGCCGAGCTGAACGATCGGCGCCCGCGGCCATTTCTCCTCATCGGTGACGACGAGCGCGCCTTTATGGGCCCGAATCACGCGATAGGTCTCGTCGCAGAACCACGACTCATGTCGGAATTCCGCCGCGACCGGGCGACCGAGCGCGTCCAGCAGCGCGTCGAGCAGGGTCACGTTCAGCTGCCGAGTCGGCGGAAACTGCAAAAGGATCGGTCCGAGGCGCTCGCCCAGCCGAGCGAGCCGCTCGGCAAGGATGCGGGCGAGTCCGATCTTATCGAAAGCCTCGGCGGAGTAGGTGAGACCGCGGTTGGCCTTCATGCAAAAGCGGAACCCGGTGGGCGTCTCGGCGGCCCACTTCGACAATGTCGTCTCGGGCGGAGTTCGGTAGAAGCTTCCGTTGAGCTCGACGCCGTTCAGCCGTTCCGCGTAGAAGGCGAGCATCTTGGCGCCCGAAAGGGTGGCCGGGTAGAACTTTCCTTTCCAGCCGGCATAGCTGAAGCCGGAGGTGCCGGCGTACAGCACGTTATGAAACGGGGACCTTGGTTCGCATCACGCGCTCGTGCAGCTGGCCGCACGCCGCGTCCGCCTCGCGACCGCGGGTGTCGCGCAGCGTGACGTTGAGACCCTGTGCCTCGACCATTTGCTTGAAGCGGCTAATTGCCGACCGCTCCGGCGCCCGATACGGCGTGCCCTCCACAGGGTTGAAGGGGATCAGGTTCACGTGCGCGAGCTTTCGGCGCAGCAGCCGGCCGAGCTCCTTCGCGTCCTTTTCGGTGTCATTGACGCCGGCCAGCAGCACCCACTCGTAGCTCACGCGGCGGCCCGTCTTCGTGGCGTAAGCCTGAGCCGCCCCGACGAGATCGTTGACCGGGTATTTGCGGTTGATGGGCACCAGCACATCGCGAAGCTCGTCGCGCGCAGCGTGAAGAGAGATGGCAAGCGTCACTGACAGACCTTCCTCTCCGAGCTGCTCGATCCTTGGGATCAGTCCGCTCGTGGACACGACGATGCGGCGCGGGCTGATGCCGAGCAGCTCGGGGTCCGACATGCGGCGAACTGATTCGACGACCGCCGCGTAGTTGGCCATCGGCTCGCCCATGCCCATGAAGACGACATGCGACAGCCTCCGCTCCTCGACCGCCAGGAGCCGGGCGGCATCGACTGCCTGATCGACTATCTCGTGAGCTTTGAGGTTGCGGCCGAAAGGAAACTTGCCGGTGGCGCAGAACGGACAGCCGATTGGACAACCGGCCTGCGAGGAGATGCAGAGGGTCGAACGTCCCGTGTAGCGCATCACGACCGCCTCGACCGAATGTCCACCATCGAGCTCGAACAGGGTCTTGGTCGTACGGGCGCGATCGGCCTCGTTCACCGCCAGGTGTCGCAGCGACGTGATCCTGAAATCTCGCTCGAGCGCGGCGCGCAGAGGCTTGGGCACGTCGTGCATCGCCGGAAAGGAGGAAGCGCCTCGTGCGAGCCAACCCCAAAGCTGGCGGCGTCGATACGAAGGCGCATCGTTGGCCACCAACCACGCTTCGAGGTCGGCTGCGGACAGCGAAAGAATCGGCGGCCTGGGGTCGATCACGCGCCTACGATACCGACGCCTCGAAGAACTCCTGAATGCCGGTGGCGCTGGTGCGAACCAATCCGTCGTATACGAGCTTGTGCAGATGGGCACGCAGCGTCATCTCGGCGGCGACCATCAGCTGTTCCTCCAGCTCTCCGTACACGCGGCGCGTCAGCTCTCTCGCCGTGCCCCCGCCACGCCTCACCTCGGCGAGAACCTGTGCCTCGCGTTCGAGGCGGTGCACGTGGTATTCCTCGATCTTCCCCATCGCGTCCTCAACCGGGTCCCAGTGGCCCGGCAACAAGAGGCGAGGGTGAAGCGCAGCCAGCTTGTCCAGCGAGCGGAGGTACGCGGCGACGTCGCCCTCCGGGTACGTGACCATCGAGCTGCCCCGGCCGAGGATGAGATCACCTGTGAAGATGGATCCGTCGCCGGCAAGCCAGAAGCAAAGGTGGTCGGCGCTGTGGCCGGGCGTGTGCAGCGCGGTGATGTTCAGCGTGCCGACGCGCACGACGTCCTGGTCTCCCAGCTCGGGGTAGCGCTGGATCGCGGCGTGGTGAGGGGCAGCGAGGCGTTCGGCGAGGGGTAGGTGATCGGGGTGCGAATGCGTCACCAGCACGACGCCGACCGTGGCGCCGGCAAGGCGCTTATTGATGGCGGCGAGGTGACTGTCGTCATCCGGACCGGGATCGATCACAGCCACCACCGGGCCAGCCGCGACGATCCACGTGTTCGTCCCGGGACCTGTGTACGGCCCGGGATTAGGCGCGACCACCCGACGGACTGCGGTCACCGCGACCGGTGAGCAGGAAGATAAATGTCGACGCCATGCGCCGCGGATGTGTCGAGCCACCCGTCGAGATGCGTGTCGACGATTAAGCGCAGGAGCGGTTCGCCCATCTCGGGCACCGCCAGCGGCCGCCGAGGCCTTGACGTCTCGATGCGCACTCTCCACCACGACCCGACGGGTTCGGCCACGACCTTCAACCCATCGCCCCCGAGCCAGTCCTTGGCGCGGGAGAACGCCTCGACCAGCGCGGGTTCCGAGCCGAGGACGGCCGCCTCGGAGGGAAGGTCGCGGGCGGCCGCAGGAATTGCCAGGTTGAGCACCGCACCCAGCACGACGCCCCGCGCCTGGTCTTTCGATTGCACCGCTGCCGCCTCGAGCGCGGCCGCGCGACGCCCCACCTCCTGCGCCTGCTCGAATACGCCCTCGAGCATCTCCGGGCGGCCGAAAGCGGCCTGACGGGCCGATTCCTGCAGGGCGAGGACGGCGGAGCGAAGCTTGTGCCCGAGCCGGCCAAGCAAGTAGTCGCGGTGCTCGGCGACCAGCTGCTCCCCGAGCTCGGC
>JBGPYE010000272.1:0-2507 GCA_041493095.1 Candidatus Dormibacteraceae bacterium | reverse complement strand
GAAAACGCGGTCTTTGTTGAAGGCGACCTGGTCGGGCAGGTCCTGCTCGTGGGGCAGGGCGCCGGCGGCAGGCCCACCGCGTCGGCGGTGGTCGGCGATCTCATCGACCTCGCCCGCTCGATCCGTCGCGGCGTGCAGAGCCGGCCGTCGTTCAGCTTCGACGACCGGATCGGGGTCGTGCCGATGGGTGAGGTGGTGACGCGCGCCTACTTCCGGATTCGCGTTGACGACCGCGCCGGCGTCCTGGCGGCGATCGGCCAGGTCTTCGCAGAAGAGGGCGTCAGCATCTCGAGCTTCATACAGAAGGACGCGTGGTCACAGGACCAGACCGTTGAGCTCGTCGTCACCACGCATCCTTCGCCTGACGCCAGCCTCCAGCGAGCTCGCGTCAGGATGGCCGCGCTCGAACCGGTGCATGCCGTCACGTCTTTTATCCGCGTTTTCTAGACGAGGCGCACTTGGGAGTCATCGCTCGCTATCGCGAGCACCTGCCCATCGGCCCGGCCACCCCGGAGGTCGACCTCAACGAGGGCTCGACCCCTCTTGTGCAAAGCCGCAACATCGGCCGCGCTCTTGGGCTCGAGCGCCTGTATTTCAAGTACGAGGGCCTCAACCCGACCGGCTCCTTCAAAGACCGCGGGATGGTCGTCGCCGTGGCCAAGGCCTTGGAGGCGGGCAGCAGGGTCTTGATGTGCGCGTCGACCGGCAACACCTCCGCGTCGATGGCGGCCTATGCCGCGCGAACCGGTGTGCGCGCGATCGTCGTCGTCCCCTCGGGCGAAATCGCCATGAACAAACTCTCCCAAGCGCTCATGTACGGCGCCAAGGTCGTCGCGCTCAAAGGCAATTTCGATTCTGCGTTGGAGACGGTTCGGGACCTGACCAGCCACTACCCTGTGGCGTTGATGAACTCGATCAACCCACATCGGATCGAGGGGCAGAAGACAGCCGCGTTCGAGGTGGTCGACGCACTCGGCGATGCGCCCGACTACCTGATCCTGCCCGTCGGCAACGCCGGCAACATCACCGCTTACTGGAAGGGCTTTCGCGAGTACCACGCGGCGGGACGGACGACGCGTCTGCCTCGAATGGTCGGCGCTCAGGCCGAAGGCGCGGCCCCCATCGTCACCGGACATCCGATCGCGGACCCCAAGACGGTCGCCTCGGCGATCCGCATCGGGAATCCTGCGTCGTGGGAAGGTGCCACGACGGCGCGAGACGAGTCGGGCGGCATGATCGCCTCCGTGACGGACATCGAGATCCTGTCTGCCCAGATTCGCCTGGCCAACAGCGAGGGCCTCTTCGCAGAGCCCGCCTCGGCCGCGCCGCTGGCGCTGCTGTTCCGCCTCGTCCGCGACGGCAAGATCGACAAGAGCTCGACCACGGTGGTCGTCCTGACCGGCTCTGGGCTGAAAGACCCCGACGCTGCGCTCAAGAACGTCGAACCGCCCATCGAGCTCGACGGTGATGCGCGCACACTCGCTAAGGTCTTGAAACTGTGAGCGAGGCTAGATGCGAGTAAGAGTTCCGGCCTCGATCGCCAACATCGGTCCAGGTTTCGACTGCATGGCGATGGCGATCGACCTCTGGCTCGAGGTCGAAGCGACTGAAGCCGACTCGCCATCGTGGGATTACGAAGGCGAGGGCGCCGACTACCTCGCGGCGCATGAAAACCCATTCACGCGACTGAGGATGAAGGGTCGGGTACGGAGCGAGATCCCGCTCGGAGTCGGCCTCGGGAGCAGCGCGGCCGCCAGGCTGGCGGCCTCCGCGCTGAGCAGCCCATGGGACGTGAAGAGCCACGTCATCGATGCCGGGGCAGACGAGGGGCACGTCGACAACGTGGCGGCGTCCGCAGGCGGCGGGATCCGGATCGTGTCCGAGCTGGTCGATGAGAAGCTCCCGAATCCTGGCTGGGGACTGGCGCTGTTTGTCGCGCACCAGCCGCTGCCCACCGAAAAATCGCGCGCGGTCTTGCCTGACTCGGTGCCGCTCGAAACCGCGTCGTTCAACGCAGCGCGGGCCGCTCTTCTGGTGCGAGCCATCGTGTCGAAGCGGCCGTTCCTGCTCGGAGAGGCCCTGCGCGACCGGCTGCATCAGCCACATCGCCTCCATCTCTATCCGTGGACGGCGGAGGTGATTCGTGTCGCTGAAGCGACCGGCGCCTACGGCGCCGCCATCTGCGGAGCGGGTCCGAGCGTTTTCGCGTTCTGCCCGCCTTCGCAGGCAGCTCGAATCGCCAAGGCGATGGAGTCGTCCTTTCCCCGGCATGGAAGTGCGCTCGTCACGCGCATCACTGACAAGGGCATGTTCCGGACGCTGTGATCATCGTCCAGAAATACGGCGGTACCTCGGTGGGCACCGCCTCTCGCATCCGGCGGGTCAGCCGCCGCATCGCCGCGACCGTGAAGCAAGGACACAAGGTCGTTGCGGTCGTGTCAGCGATGGGTCACACCACGGACCGGCTGATCGCGCTCGCGCAAAGCGTCAATCCCGATCCGCCAGCG
>JBGPYE010000211.1:0-3745 GCA_041493095.1 Candidatus Dormibacteraceae bacterium | reverse complement strand
GTTCTTGGCCGCCTCATCAAAGCGCGAATACCACGACTCCGCGGCCAGCTGGCCTTCGGTCGTCGCGAGCCTCGCATGTCCGACTGTGGCGTTCATAAAGAGCGACAGGTCGGGCGCCACCCGCGCGCCCATCGCGTCGACATCGGCCTCACTGAATCGACGGTGTCCGCCAGGAGTCCTGAACGTCCGGATCCGGCCCTTGTCCGCCCACTCACGCAGCGTCGCCGGATGAATGTCGAGCCGCTTGGAAGCCTCCTGCAGGCTCAGCCAGGTGGGCGAGATCGGTGCGACGCGCGGCACCTGGATAGTTTAGGAAATCTGGGTTAGTCCGTGCCGCCAGGCACGGATTTACCCAGGTTTAGCTCTTGACGGCTCGGTCGCCGACCTCGAGCGCCGAATCGAAGATCTCGTAGGCTTCATCGAGCTCAGCCTCGGTTATGCACAGAGGCGGGATGGTCATGATCGTGTTCCAGCGGACGAAGGTGTAGAGCCCCGCGTCGAGGAGCGCCTGGCCGATCGCCTTCATCTCGGGCGAGGTCCCGTTGAATGGCGCGAGAGGTTCCATCGTGCGCCCGTCCCGAACGAGCTCGAGCGCCCCAAAAAGTCCGATCGACCGCGTCGCACCAACACACGGGTGCCGCTCTTGAAGCTTCTTGTGATGTCGCTGCAGCACCGCGCCCATGCGCTGCGAGTTGCCGACCATGTCGTCCTCTTCGTAGGCCTGGATCGCGCCCAGCGCGGCGGCGCAGGCAAGCGGGTGGCTGTTGTACGTCAGGCCGCCGTAGAACACGTGGTCGTCGAAGTACGCCGCGACCTTGGGTCGCATGCCCACAGCGCCCAGCGGCACGTAGCTGCTGGTCAGGCCTTTCGCCAGCGTGATCAGATCCGGCACAACGCCCCAGTGATCGACGGCGAACCACTTGCCCGTGCGCCCGAAACCCGTCATCACCTCGTCGCAGATCATCAGGATGCCGAACCGGTCGCACAGCTCGCGCACGCCCTGGAGGTAGCCGTCCGGCGGGATGAGGATGCCGTTGGTGCCCGTGATCGGCTCGAGGATGAACGCCGCGATCGTCTGGGGGCCTTCGAGCTGGACCGTCTCCTCCAGGTCGGCCAGCGCTACCTCGGCGGAGTCGGTTCCGCGCTGGATGCCGTGGTAGGGGTCCATCAC
Organism: Candidatus Dormibacteraceae bacterium; assembly: GCA_041493095.1. Taxonomy (GTDB): domain Bacteria; phylum Chloroflexota; class Dormibacteria; order Dormibacterales; family Dormibacteraceae; genus Palsa-870. The sequence goes on along the minus strand of JBGPYE010000211.1, from coordinate 2,574 downwards.
GTGGACGACGCCGGTCGCGAACTCATTGGGCCAGCGGCGCGGGTCCCCGGTCGCCTGCACCGAGGTCCCGGTCGAGCCGTGGTACGAGCGGTACCGCGCCAGGATCTTGGGCCGGCCCGTGACGGTGCGGGCGATCTTGATCGCGTTCTCGTTGGCGTCCGCGCCGCCAAGCGTGAACAGGACCTTGTCGATGTCACCCGGCAGCAGCTCGGCCAGCTTGCGGCCCAGCCGGGCCCGGGGCTCGTGGGCCATGAACGGGCTGATGTAAGGGAGCTGCTCGGCCTGCTGCTTGATGGCCTCGATGATCCGGCGGTCGCCATGACCGGCGTTGACGCACATGAGCTGGCTGTTGAAGTCGATGAACCGCCGGCCGTCGACGGTGTGGAAGTAGACGCCCTTCGCACTCTCGACCGCCATCGGCTTGAGCCCCGCCTGGGCAGACCAGTCGTAGAGGGTATGGCGCAGGCAGAGCTCGGAGATCTCCTCCGCGCTGAGCGCTTTGACGGCCTCAGTCACCATCGCAAGTGATCGTAACGCGCCGCCATTCGGTCGGTGTTTGACAACGCAACCATGCGGTGATATACCGGCGCTCGGGCGTGCGGGGTCGTACGCCCCGCGCCGTTCTCCGGTCACGTGCATGGGGAGGAAAGAGGATGTTTCCCGCTGCGTTCGACTATGTCGCTCCCTCGACCTTAAGCGAGGCCCTTTCCATCCTCAAGCAGCGCGGTGATGACGCCAAGGTGATGGCCGGGGGCCAGAGCCTCATACCCCTGCTCAAGCTGCGATTCTCACAGCCCGCCCTCGTGGTCGACATCGGCCGCCTGCCCGCGATGGCGGAGATCACGCGCGACGACGGCCACGTGAGGATCGGGGCGCTTGTCAGGCACGTCGACGTGGAACGTAGCAAGGAGCTGGCGAAGCTTCTCCCGATGATGGTCGAGGCCGTCCACTGGATCGCCGACCCGCTCGTGAGGAACCGCGGAACCGTGGTCGGGTCGGTCTGCCACGCAGACCCGTCCGGCGACTGGGGCTCGATCATGCTGGCGCTCAACGCGGAAGTAGTTGCCCAGTCGGCTTCAGGAGAGCGCGTCATCCCTGTCGACGGATTCTTCCAGGGTCCGTTCACCACCACCCTGCGGCCGGACGAGGTCGTGACTGCGATCCGGATCCCGCTGCCCACCGGCCGTGCGGGTGGGTCGTACCACAAGCTCGAGCGCAAGGTGGGCGACTTTGCCACCGTGGCGGTCTCGGTCCAGGTCGAACTGGACGGCAACAAGGTGAAAAAGGCGGGCATCGGCCTGACGTCGGTCGGAGCCACGAACATCAAGGCCACCGCGGCCGAGAAAGCTCTTGTCGGCCACGAGCTGAAGGAGGACGTGATCGCCGAGGCGGCTCGTCTCGCCGCGGCGGCAGCAGAGCCGAAGGACGACATCCGCGGCAGCGCCGCATATAAGAAGGACGTGGTTCGGGTTTTCGTGCAGCGCGGCCTCAAAGCAGCCCTCGCTCGAGCCCAGGAGGTCAAGGCGTGAAGGTGACGATGCGCGTCAACGGAGCCGAACGGAGCAGTGACGTTGAGCCGCGGGTCCTGCTGGTCGACTTCATTCGCTCGAACCTGCTGCTCACCGGCACGCACATCGGCTGCGACACGACCAGCTGCGGCGCGTGCACCGTGCTGCTGGATGGAGACCCCGTGAAGTCGTGCACCCTGCTTGCCGTGCAGGTCGAAGGTCGCGACATCAAGACGGTCGAGGGCCTGGCGAACGGTCCCACCCTAGCCCCCATCCAGGTCGGATTTCATGAGGAGCATGGCCTGCAGTGCGGTTTCTGCACGCCAGGCATGATGCTGGTGGCCTCAGCCCTGCTGGAGCGCAACCCGAATCCCACCGATGACGAGATTCGCTGGGCGATCAGCGGCAACATCTGCCGCTGCACGGGCTACATGAACATCGTCAAAGCAGTCAAGCATGCGGCGCAGGCGCAAGCTCACGCCGCGAAGGCACCCGAGCACGCGGCCGTGGCCGGAGGTGGGGAATGAGCTCGACGATGCACATGCACGGCGGCATCGGGGAGTCGATCAAGCGCAAAGAGGACGCGCGCTTCCTCCGCGGCAAGGGCAACTACCTCGACGACTTCGTCCTCCCCAACATGCTGCACATGACGATCCTGCGCAGCCCGCACGCGCACGCGCGCATCAAGTCGATCGACACGACCGCGGCCTCGGCCAAGCCGGGAGTGATCGCGGTCGTCACGGGCGAGCTGATGGCGCAGCACAAACTGGCGTGGATGCCGACGATGAGTGGCGACACACAGGCCGTCCTCGCCACCGACAAGGTCCGTTTCCAGGGCCAGGAGGTCGCGGCGGTGATCGCTGAGACTAAGGTCCAGGCCGAGGACGCGCGGGACCTGATCGTGGTCGAGTACGACATCCTTGCGGCCGTCACGAGCCCCGACGGGGCAAAGGCGGAAGGCGCCGCGCTCATCAGGGACGACAAGGAAGGGCAGAAGGACAACCACATCTACCACTGGGAATCGGGCGACAAGGCCAAGACCCAGGCGGCCTTCGCCAAGGCGGCC
>JBGPYE010000137.1:0-5303 GCA_041493095.1 Candidatus Dormibacteraceae bacterium | reverse complement strand
GCCGAAAGGCGTCGGCGTGGTGGTCGAGGCCCGTCACCTGTGCATGGAGATGCGGGGCGTCGAGAAACCGGGGGGGCAGATGATCACCAGCTGCATGCTCGGCACCTTCCGGAGGGACCCGCGCACGCGGGCGGAATTCCTAGAATTGGTTCGCCACCCCTAATCCCAGACTAAATTTCGTCAGCAGGTCGGGGTGGGCGACTGCACCGAAATCGATGGCGTCGGGGTGGTCGCCGAAGCGAGCTGCGTGGGGGCCCGACCGCAAGACATTGACGCCTCGAGAAGCAAGGCGAGCGCCAACATCGAAACCAGCTTGGCCACGTCGCGACGCCTGACCAAAGACCAGGAGTTCAAGACGAGCCCACCAATCGGCAGCACACCACCAAGCAGGAGTGCGGCCGTCAGTCCGCCACCCGATCCACCTGGACCAGTTGGAGGAGTCAAGCCGGCAGTTTGAGGGCACGGCGTCGGGCTGGGTGCACACGCGGCGCCCGTGGCACAAGATTGAGTTGGCGGTGGACTTGGCCTGGGTGACGCGCGGGGCGGCGTCGGGGACGGCCGAGAGACCGGTGACGGCACGGTCGTTGGGGTAGCGGAAGCCGATGTGGACGGGGACGGAGATGGCGAAGGGGACGGCGATGGCGACGGTGACGGCGACGGAGTCGGAGATGGAACCGGCGGCTGGTCTACGATGTACTGAGCGCGGTAGACCGGAGACCCACCGTCGGGACCTGAAGCCAGGATGTAATGAGTCCCCGGTTTGGGGTTGGCTGTCTTAGCTGGCACGAACGTGATCGAAGCCACGCAGTTCCGTTTGGGATCAAAACTGAGGAAAACCTTGCCGAGCACGTCAGTGGTCGTATCCCACCAGAACGTGATCGCTGACTGGGTGAGGCATGCGCCCTTACCGTTAGGGTCGACATAGGTGTAGGTGGCGACAACGGAGGCGCTTGCTTGCCCGTTTGAGGGGGCGACGAGCAGAGAGTCAGCCAGTGCAACTTGGATCGAGAGAGTTGCCGCCGAGGCGGCCGCCAGAAACCCGAGCGCCAGCTTAAAAAAGCGCCGGCGCATCTCGATGTAGATTGTGAGGGTGCACGGTCGCAGTGCATCCACACATAACCAAACCTTTATGCATTAGACTCATATAAAGCAACCTTTATGTTTCTGCAGAACCAGCGGCACGAGCTACCAGACCACTTTTTGGCCTTCGCCAACCCCACCCGCCTGCGCATGTTGCAGCGCCTGGGCGCGGTGGGCGAGGAGAGCGTCAACGACCTCGCCTTGTTCCTGCACATGAGCCAGCCACGCATCTCCTGGCATCTGAGGATGCTGCGAGTCGGTGGCGTGGTTCGGACGCGGCGCGACGGCCGGCAGGTCTACTGCTCCCTGGATGTCGAAAACATCGCGCACGAGCGTGCGCGCCTGGATGAGCTGCTTGGAATCAAAGATCGAGTGAATATTCGTGAGGAGGTTCGGGCGTGAAGAACGGTCAACGGAACGGCCAGAAGAATGGCCATCGCAATGGCAAGGTGCGCGTCGCTATCGTCGGGGTTGGCAACTGCGCCTCGTCGCTGGTGCAGGGCGTGCACTACTACCGCAACGCCTCGGAGAAAGAAGCCGTTCCCGGCCTCATGCACGTCAATCTCGGCGGCTACCACATCAGCGACATCGAGTTTGTCGCGGCGTTCGACATCGACAAAAAGAAAGTCGGCCTCGACCTCTCGCAAGCGATCTTCGCAGGCCCCAACAACACAGTGAAATTCAGCGACGTCCCAGCTTCGGGGATCAAGGTCCAGCGCGGCATGACCCACGACGGGATCGGGAAGTACCTCGCGGACATCGTCCACAAGGCGCCCGGCGAGACCGCCGACGTAGTCGGAATTCTCAAGAAGACGAAGGCCGACGTGGTGGTCAGCTACCTGCCCGTCGGATCCGAAGAGGCGACCAAGTGGTACGTCGAGCAGGCGCTCGCGGCGGGTGTCGGGTTCGTCAACTGCATCCCCGTGTTTATCGCTCGCGAGCCTTACTGGCAGAAGCGCTTCGAAGACAAGGGCCTCCCGATCATCGGCGATGACATCAAGTCCCAGGTCGGCGCCACGATCATCCACCGCGTGCTGACGCGCCTATTCCGCGATCGCGGCGTCAAGCTCGAGCGCACCTATCAGCTCAACTTCGGCGGCAACACCGACTTCCTCAACATGCTCGAGCGCGACCGTCTGATGTCGAAGAAGATCTCGAAGACCCGCTCGGTCACCTCGCAGCTCGACTACGACGTCGGCGCCGAGAACGTCCACATCGGTCCTTCGGATTACGTGCCCTGGCTTCACGACCGCAAGTGGGCCTACATCCGGCTGGAAGGCAGGTCCTTCGGAGACGTGCCCCTCAACGTCGAGCTCAAGCTCGAAGTACACGACTCGCCCAACTCGGCGGGCATCGTGATCGACGCCGTGCGCTGCGCCAAGCTGGCGCTCGACCGCGGCATCAGCGGCGCGCTGGAAGGCCCAAGTTCCTACTTCATGAAGTCGCCGCCGGTCCAGTACAGCGACAACGACGCCAGGCGCCTGGTGGAGGAGTTCATCGAAGGTGGCAAGGCGGGAACCAACGGCCGGCGACCTACCCGCGCCAAGCCTGCGACTACCGCTGCTCGGCGGTAGCTACAGGGCCGGTGCGCGCTTACTGCGCGTATTTCCCCCGGGCCTGCGGAGTGCCGCAGCGACGCCCGGTGGGACGGCCTGGTTCTGGCTCAGCGCCGCCCAGCGCCGCGCGGCGCTGGACAACTATGCCGCCGTGCTTGGTCGCGAACGCTCCGACCCCGAGGTCTCTCGGGTCGCGCGGCGCGCCTTCCAGAACTACGGGCGCATGCTCATGGACTTCGTCCTCATGGGCAGCCTCACTCCCGCTGAGCTCATCGAACGCATGACGATCGACGGTCGCGAGCACCTCGACGCCGCGTTGTCCAAAGGGCGAGGCGCGATCATGGCTGTCCCTCACATGGGTTCGTGGGACATGGCCGGCTCGTACGCCGGGGCCCTGGGCTATCCCATCAGTGCGGTGGCCGAGCGTTTTCCGGGATCTTTGAACGATGCCGTCGTACGTACGCGCCAGCGCTTCGGCCTCGACGTGATCACGCTTGGCCGCTCGGCGGTGCGTGCGATCACCCGAGCGCTCGAGGCCAACTCCATCGTCGCGCTCCTGTGCGACCTGGAGCAGGGGCCCGGCGTGACAGTGAGCTTCTTCGGCCGGCGCTCCGTCGTGCCGGGCGGTCCCGCCGCCATCGCGCTCAAGACCGGCGCCGCCCTGATGCCGGCGAGTCAGTACGCGACCACGTCAGGCCGCCACCACATCCACCTCGATCCTTCGCTTGCGTGGCCTGCCGGCGAGACGAAAGAGGGGTTGATGCAGCGGGTGGTCAGCCGTTTCGAGGAATTCATCAAGGAGCGTCCCGACCAGTGGTACGCATTCCGCCCGATGTTTGCGGACATTGGATGAGCCGGTGGATCCCAACCGCATCTTTGGCGCCCATGCGGCCCCATCCGGGCGTCACCGCCTCCGCTCCTCGCTTACGCATCAACGGATGCGCGCGCTGCGGTGCTCGGCGCTTCCTTCGGCTGGGACCACCTGGTCACCAAATCTTGCGGTCGGTTCCAACGGCGCATCCCTGAGTGTGGCGCTACCGCGCTTTCAAGGCCGTGCAATCCCTGGTGGAGCGGCTGCCGCGATCCTGGGCCTACGCACTTGCCATCCTGGCGGCTCGATTCGCGTGGCTGTTCTCACCACTGGCGCGACCTCGTCTCGACTACAACTTGAGGGTTGCCTGCCCGGAGCTGCAGACGAACGAACGCGAGCTGCGGCGTTTGTCGTGGCTCAACTTTCGCAATCACGCCAAGGCATATGCCGACCTGATGATGCTGCCGCGGACGAACGTGGAAGCGATGCGCTCGCGACTCAGGGTCGACGGCATGGAGTACGTGGAGGAGGCTCGAGCGCTCGGCAAGGGGATCCTCGCGGTTTCGTGTCACATGGGCTCGTACGAGGTGGCCTCGGCCATCTGGTCGGCGACGCTCGCGCCGGTGAGCTTCTTTGCGGAGGAGCTCGAACCGCGGGCGCTGTTCGAGTGGTATCGCGACACCAGGGCGCGACTCGGCATCAGCGTCTTGACTCTCGACGTTGGTGGAATCCGCAAGGTGCTTCAAGCCCTCCGAGACGAGGAGATGGTGATCACGGCGATCGATCGGGACATCACTGGCACTGGTCACCTGATGCCGTTCTTCGGGCGACCGGCGCCGATACCCCTGGGTCCGGCCGTCATCGCGCGACGGCTTGGCACTCCACTGCTTCCGGTCTGCGTCACGCGGCTGCCGGACGACAGCTTCCTCGCGCAGGGGACCCCTCTCGTGATGGTGGACGAGACAGACGACCCGAAGGCGGACCATATTCGGGCGACCGAGAAGGTGCTACGCAGGATCGAGATGTTCATCCAGCAACACCCCGAGCAATGGCACGTGCCGCATCGCATCTGGGAAGGCTCACCGTGAGGAAGGGCGGGGGGATAAGCATCCCCCCACGGCCCCCCCTCTCCTGGCCACGATTGGGTGGCGCATTGAAGATGCGCGCATGGGTGGCGGCCGGAGTAAATCTTGCGCATTCGCGACGTGGGGAATTGTCATGAAGGTCGGGCTCGTCTCGCCGTACGACTTCGCTTCGCCGGGCGGAGTGACCGACCACGTGCGATACCTGGCGGGCCAGCTGCGTGGCCACGGCCAGGAGGTGCGCATCTTCGCGCCCTCGAGCCGCGCCGATATCGATTTCGATACTCGCGAGTTCTATCGGATCGGCAGTCCGATTGCCGTGCCGGTCAACGACTCCGTCGCGCGCATCACCCTCAGCTTTCACCTCGCCAATCGCGTGGCCGCGATCATCGAGGAGGAGCGCTTCGATGTACTTCACTTCCACGAGCCGCTATTGCCTGCGCTTCCGATCACGATGCTGCAGGCGTCGACCACCGCGAACGTCGGAACCTTTCACGCCTTCGCGCACTCGAACGTCGGCTATTACTACGGCCGAGGCATCCTGCAGCCTTACCTCGACCGCATCCACAAGGGCATTGCCGTTAGCGAGCCCGCGCGGACCTTCTTCAATCGCTACTTTCCCGACTTCCCCCTGCGGGTCATCCCGAACGGAATCGACGTTAACGTTTTCAAGCCTGGTCTCTCGCCGATCCGCCACCTCCGCGACGACAGCGTGAACATCCTGTTTGTCGGGCGTCTCGAAAAGCGAAAAGGACTCGGCGACCTTCTGCGCGG
>JBGPYE010000067.1:0-7108 GCA_041493095.1 Candidatus Dormibacteraceae bacterium | reverse complement strand
GCTGGTCGAAGCGGACCAGGACAAGGCCGCCTTCCTGGTGCGCGCGTGCGCCGCGCTCGGTCTGAAAGACGTCGAGGTCGTGGCGAGACGCGCCGAGGAGGTGGGGCAGGATCCGCTGTACCGCGAGGCATTCGACCTCGCCGTGGCGCGCGCGCTGGCGCCAATGCCCGTGCTGGCCGAGCTGTGCCTTCCGCTCGTGAAAGTCGGCGGGCGCCTGCTTGCGCAGAAGACCTCGGCCGAAGATGTGGCTCGCGGCGCCAGGGCGATCGAAGTTCTGGGCGGTACGCTCAACCGCGTGGCATCGGCGCCTTCGACTGCCCGCGAGGCGGGCACCGTGGTCATCGTCGACAAGGTCCGGCCCACGCCGCCGGTCTATCCGCGCCGGCCTGGCGTGCCCAACCGCAAGCCGCTCTAGACAGACGGCGCGGGCCCAACCCCACGCCGCCTATCGCGGTGAGTGGACGTCGAATTCTTTACGTGAGAACCTGCGTTCCTCCAGCCTTGACCGGCTTGAGGTTGCTCAACGCAAGGGTCTGGACGGCGGCCGGCAGCGGCGCGTACTGCAGGTCGGTACCCTCCGACTGGCCGTTGGTGACCAGCCACTTGAAGAGGTACACGACAGCCTTGCCCTTGGCGGAATCGGCGTACGACGTGCGCAGGATGGCCCAGCTGAAGCCGGCGATCGGGTAGGTGGTGTCGCCGGGTTCGTTGGTGATCGAGTAATTGGTCGGGCTCACGTTGGTGTTCTGTGCAGCGGCCGCCGTCGCACCGGCCACGCTGGCCGTGACGAACTTGCCGTTGGCGTTCTTCAGCGCGGCCTGGTGCATGCCCGTCTGGACGACGTAGGCGAGCTCGACGTAGCCGATGGAGCCTTCGGTCGTGGTGATCGCCTGAGCGACGGCCTGGTTGCCGCTCGCGCCTACGCCAACCGGCCAGCTGACCGACTTGGCGTTGCCGACCTTGGTCTTCCAGTCCGGTGAGACCTTGCTCAGGTAGTCGGTGAAGTGGAACGTCGTGCCGCTGCCATCGGAGCGATGCACGACGGTGATCGGCTTGTTGGGCAACGCCGTGCCCGAGTTCAACGCGGTCAGCTTCGCGTCATTCCATGTCTTGATCTGACCCAGGAAGATTCCAGCCAGGGTGTCCGCGTCGAGCTTTACCTGCGCGACTCCGGTCACGTTGAACGCGATGGAGATGACCCCGAGCGTCGTTGGGATCTGTGTCAGCTGGTCAGCACCCCCGGCGGATGTGATCTCGGCGTCTGTCATCGGCACATCACTGGCGCCAAAGTCCACCGTCTGCTTGATGAACTGCTGGATGCCGGCGCCCGAACCGACCGGTTGGTAGTTGATGGTGACCTGCGGGTACTTGGCCGTGTAGTCGTAGAACGCCTTCTGGTAGAACGGCGCGGGAAATGTTGCACCGGCGCCGGTGAGATTTCCGCTCCCCACGTCGGCCGGCGATGGCGATGCAGTGCCTGCGTCACCACACGCGGTTGCAACCATGGCGGCTGCCACTCCGACTAGCAGTAACCGTCCGATGGCCCTGACTCGAAACATAGAACCCCTCCTGAAACCCGATGGACTTGCGAGGTCCACGATATGGATGGGCGTTTAAGGGCGGGTTAACCGCTGCTTAAGCCTCACGGCACGAATTCCACTCATATACTCCGACCCTGTGATCTGGGACCGCCGTCGCGAGAGCGGACCGCCCGAGCCGAACCTTCCGCCTCGGGACCTGTTCGCGGAGCTGCTCGAGCACGCGCCGGTGATGGCGCTGCTGCTCGATGTACAAAACCGCGTGGTCGGAGCGAACGAGGCTGCGCGCAACTTCTTCGAGATCGAGCAGTCGCGGCTGCCCGCGAGCCTGGTCGAGGCGACGCTCGAATCGCGCCTCTTCGACGTGGTGCGGCGGGGCCAGCGGCAGGCCGAGGCTCAGCTGGTGCATCACCGCGCGACCGTGTTGAGCCAGCTTGTCCCCGGCCGGCGCGAAGGAGAGACGCTCCTGTTTCTGACGGACATCACCGAGCTGAGGCGCCTGGCCACCGTGCGCCAGGAGTTCGTCGCCAATCTCGTGCACGAGTTGAAGACGCCGATCACATCGCTTCGACTGACCGCGGAGAGCCTGCTGACCGATCCGCTGCCGAAAGACCGCAAGCGCTTTGCGGAACGGCTGGTCCGGGAGGCCGACCTGATGAGCAAGATCATTGACAACCTGCGCCAGCTGGGCGACATCGAGATGGGCACCATGGCAGTCGACGTCTCCGAGTTCGACCTCGCGGAGCTGGTGCAGGAGAGCGTCGGCCGGCTTGGCATCGATCGCACTGTCAACACCGCGATCGCGGAGCCGCTGGTCATCTCCACCGATCGCCCAAAGCTCGCCCAGGCGGTGGGCAATCTGCTGGACAACGCCGCCAAGTTCTCGCCTCCGGGCACAGCCATCGACGTCCACGCCGAGGTCACTGGCGGGGAGCTGGTGCTGAGCGTTCGCGATCGGGGGCCGGGCATCTCCCCGGAGCACTGGAGCCGCGTCTTCGAGCGGTTCTACAAGGTGGACCGAGCCCGGCCTCGTGAAGCCGGTGGTTTCGGCCTGGGCCTGGCGATCACAAAACACCTCGTCCAGGTTCTCGGCGGGCGGATCTGGACCGAAACCGCGAGGGAGGGGGGGCAGGTCTTTTACATAGCCCTACCAGGCCAAGTCTTAACCGGCGGATAAAGTTGCCTTAATCTTGCGGGGCCTATCCTGATCGCGGGGGATGATGGCAGACTCTCGTCCTTTTATCCAGCCGCTGGTCCAGGCGGGTAGGCCCGAGTTGCGCGCTTTGAACGGTGCCGGCGAGGCCAAGGTGAAGACCGAGCAGCTCTCGTTCTACTACGGCAAGAACCAGGCCCTCAAAGACGTGACTTTTGAGATCCCCGAAAGGCGGATCACCGCAATCATCGGACCGTCGGGCTGCGGCAAGAGCACCCTCCTGCGCGTGTTCAATCGGATGTACGACCTCATCCCCTCGGCTCGCGCGTCGGGGACGGTCTTGCTGGACGGCGAGGACGTGCTCAGCACGCGCCGGCTCCTCGAGCTCCGCCAGAAGGTCGGAATGGTCTTTCAGCGCCCCAGCCCGTTCCCCATGTCCATACGCGACAACGTGGCCTTTGCCCCGCGGCTGCTCGGCTGGAATTCGACGCGCATCAAAGAGGTCGTTCGCCAGAGCCTGGAGCGCTCTGCACTCTGGGACGAGGTGAAGGATCGGCTCGACGACCCCGCGACATCTCTTTCCGGCGGCCAGCAGCAGAGGCTGGCCATCGCCAGGTGCCTCGCCGTCAGTCCTCAGGTCATCCTCATGGACGAACCCTGTTCCGCCCTCGACCCGGTGGCAACCCTGAAGATCGAGGACCTGATGGCCGAGCTCATGAAGGACTACACCATCGTCATCGTGACCCACAACATGCAGCAGGCCGCGCGTGTCTCCGACTTCACCGCCTTCATGCTGATGAACCCGGATGGCCGCTACGGCGAGCTCATCGAGTTCGCGCCGACCGCCGATCTGTTCAACCAGCCGCAGGACCAGCGGACAGAGGCCTACATCACCGGCCGGTTCGGCTAGACCATGCCACGACTGACTTTCGAAAAAGAGCTCGCGAGCCTTCGCGAGTCATTGGTCCGGATGGGCACCCTGGTCGAGTCGCAGATCGAGGCCGCGCTCAACGCCCTGCGCCGCCGCGACGGCGGCGAGGCCGAAAAGGTGCGAACCCAGGACCAGTACCTGAACGAACTGTTCCGGCAGATCCGGGAGCAGGTGTTCATGGTCATCTCCACGCAGCAACCCGTCGCCCGCGACCTTCGCTACCTCATGGGCCTGCAGTACATCGCGACCGAGCTCGAGCGGATGGGCGACTACGCGGTCCGCATCGCGCGCATGACGAGCACACTGGTCGCGCTGCCTGACAAGCCGCTGCGCGCGGAGTTCGGCCTGATGGGTGAGCTCGCGATCGGCCAGGTGCACGACATCCTCGAAGCGATCATCGACCAGAATGTCCCGCGCGCACGAGAGGTGGCGAGCCGCGACAACGAGGTCGACCGCCTCTGGCACCGTGTCTTCGAAGACCTGGTCAGGGAGATGGGCGAAGGGCCGACCGACACGGATGGCGCGCTGCGCGCTGTCACCCTCCTCCTGGTCGCCCACAACCTCGAGCGCATCTCCGACCGCGTTACCAACGTGGCGGAGGACATCGTGTTCCTGGAGACCGGCCAGGTGGTGGAGCTGGGATGACCACCCGCGCTGCCGGCAACGGCAGCTCGGGGCGAGTCCTGGTGGTCGAAGACGATGAGGGCATCCGCGAGATGCTGAAGTACAACCTCTCGTCGGCGGGTTTCACCGTGCAGGAAGCTAGCGATGGCGCCGCGGGTCTCCGCACGGCGCGCACTGCCCGGCCGGATCTGATCCTGCTCGACCTGATGTTGCCCGGCATGAGCGGCTTCGACTTCTGCCGCGCGCTGCGAAAGACCAGCCGCGTGCCGATCATCATGATCACGGCCAAGGATGCCGAGGTCGACAAGATCGTCGGACTTGAGCTCGGCGCCGACGACTACATCACCAAGCCCTTCTCCATCCGCGAAGTTCTCGCGCGCGTCAATGCGGTTCTGCGCCGCGCCTCGCCGGAGGCGAACGAGCCCAGGTCGATCCCCGAACGGGACTCGATCGGGAACTTCACCATCGATCGGGCCGCGCGCCGGGTTGTCCTGGATGGCCGCGACGTCAAGCTCACAGCACGGGAATTCGAGCTCATCTCCTACCTGCTGGCTTTCCCGCATCGGGTGCACACGCGCGACTTCCTGCTCGAAAACGTGTGGGGACGCGAGTTCTCGGGTGACCGCAAGACCGTCGACGTCCACATCCGGTGGCTTCGCGAGAAGTTTGCGGGCGTCGCCCCTTTCGAGATCGTGACAGTCCGCGGCATCGGCTACCGCCTGGACCGCATCGACGCGCCGGTCGAAGCCGCCGAGTCCCCCTAGTTGGCCACCGCCGTCGAAAGCAGGCCCGCCTCTCTGCCACCGGTGAGGCGAGTACCAGACCGATTCCGCACCGTGACCGCGGCGGTGGCGACGACGGCGCCCGTGGTCCTGGTCCTGATCATCGCGATCCTCTTGCAGCAGGCCTGGCCGGCCGTGACGCACTTCGGCCCCGCCTTCTTGACCGGAGTGAACTGGAACCCGGTCACCGAGTCCTTCGGCGCCTTGCCCGCGATTTTCGGGACGGTGACGACGAGCTTCCTTGCGCTCGTCATCGCGCTTCCCATCGGCGTGGCGGTGGCTGTCTTTCTCGCCGAGCAGGGCCAGCAAACGTTCCGCGGCGTCATCGGGACCGGGATCGAGCTCCTGGCCGCCATACCCAGCGTGGTTTACGGCATCTGGGCGCTCTACGTGCTCGCCCCGTGGTCCTACCAGCACATCGAAGTCCCGATCTCAGACCGGTTCGGTTTCATCGGTTGGCTTTCGCAGCCCGGCGTGCGGAGCCTCTTCAACGCATCGCTGGTGCTGGCGGTGATGATCCTGCCCACCCTCACCGCGATCTCACGGGATGTGATCCGGGCGGTGCCGCGAGGCATGAAGGAAAACGCGGTGGCGCTTGGCGCGACATGGTGGGAGACCACGTGGCGGGTCATCCTTCCCGCCGCGCGGCCCGGCATTTTCGGAGCGACGATCCTCGCGCTGGGCCGCGCCCTTGGCGAGACGATCGCGGTCACCATGGTCATCGGCAACCGCTACGAGATACCGCCGTCGATCTTCTCGCCGGCCTACACCCTGGCCAGCGTGATCGCCAACGAGTTCACTGAAGCGACCGGCACTCTTTATCCGGCGTCGTTGATCGAGCTCGGCCTGGTCCTCATCCTTGTCACCCTCACCGTGAACGTCATCGCCCTGCTCCTGGTCCGCTCGACGAAGGACAGGTTCGCTGCATGAACCGCAACGCCAGGCGACGCTATGCAAGCGGGGCGTCATTGGCGATCGTCTACGCCCTCACGGTGCTGGCCCTGATTCCGCTGGGACTCGTGCTGTGGTTCACGGTCAGCAAAGGATTCCCCTCGGTGCTCCATCCCGAGTTCTTCACGAACTCCTTTCGGCCGGTCGGAGTGCCGGGAGCTGGAATCGTCCACGCCATCGTCGGCACCGCGATCCTGGTCGGCCTGGCCTCTCTGATGGCGATCCCCATCGGAATCCTCGGCGGGGTCTACCTGGCCGAGTACAACGTCGCGCGGTGGGCGAGCTGGGTCAGGCTGGCCAGCGACGTCCTGGTAGGAACCCCTTCTATCGCGATCGGCCTTTTCGCTTATGCGCTCGTGGTTGCTCCCCTGCACCACTTCTCCGGCTACTCCGGCGCTGTGGCGCTCGCGATCTTGATGCTTCCGATCGTCATTCGCACCACCGAGGGCGCCGTTGCGTTGATTCCCAACGGCCTCCGCGAGTCAGGACTCGCCCTCGGACTTCGGCGCTGGCGCGTGTCGCTTCAGCTCATCCTGCCGGCGGCCGCGCCCGGCGTCATCACCGGCGCGCTCCTCGCGGTGGCGCGAGCGTCGGGTGAAACTGCTCCTCTGCTGTTCACGGCTTTCGGCAACCAGCACCTGGTGTTCGACCCGAACGGGCAGCTTCAAGCGCTGCCGCTGACGGTGTACCAGTACGCGCTACAGCCATACAAGTCGCTTCAGGACCAGGCGTGGGGCGCGGCGTTGGTGCTCGTCGTGATGGTGCTGGGAATCAATCTGATCAGCCGGTGGGTGCTGCGTCGCCAGCTCCGCCTGGCCAGCTCGCTGTAGTGGCACACGTCGTCTTCGTCTGCCTCCACAACGCCGGCCGCGTGCGGGTACTGGTGGAATCACTGAATGGAAACCTGTCTTCAAAAGGTGTTTGAGATTGCTGGCTCTCACAGGTAAACTGCGCGCAACACACAACAGCGGAATGAAGTAAGGGAACCTCGGAGCGCAGACGTTTCAGCTTACGAAGGAGCAATGGTGGCAACAAAGATTCTGGAAGTGGCCGACGTGAGTGTGATCCGGGCCGCGGGCGGCGTCGTCTGCCGCAGCAATAAATCCGGCGACACTGAGATCGCCGTCAT
>JBGPYE010000158.1:0-4845 GCA_041493095.1 Candidatus Dormibacteraceae bacterium | reverse complement strand
TCACCTTCACCGTGCCGGGCCACGTCTGGACCGACCACGAATACCTGACCGAGATCCTGATGTGGCTGGTGTACAGGGGGGCGGGCACCGTCGGCCTCAGCCTCGCGTTCGGTTTATTGACCTGGGCCGGGTTCTGGATCATCTACCGCCAGGTGCGCCGCCAGCCGTGGGTGATCGTCGGCGTCGGCCTGGCGATCGGCGCCATCGCCGGGTCCCCGATCTGGGGCCCGCGCGCCCAGATGATCACCTTCTTCTTGAGCTGCCTGGAGCTGTACTGGCTGCAGGGATACCTCAGCGGCCGCAGCCGCACGATCCAGTGGTTCCCGCTGGTCATGGTGCTCTGGGCCAACCTGCACGGCGGATGGGTGATCGGATTTGCGTGGCTGGGAGTCGCCCTGGTGGCCGAGCTCATCGGCTGGGTCTGGGATCGGGAGAATCCCGCCCACCGGGCGCACGTCCGCTTCCTCGCGATCATCACCGCCTTCTCGGTGCTCGCGGTCGCCGCCACCCCGCACGGCCTGAGCCTCTACCCATACCCTTTCCAGACCCAGGGCAGCATCGCCCAGCAGAAGTTGATCGTCGAGTGGTTCTCACCCGACTTCCACCAGGTCTACCTGCGTCCGTTCGAGGCGATGGTGTTTCTGCTCATCATCGGGTTCGCCCTGCACCGCCCTTCGCTCTACGAGCTTCTGCTCACCCTCCTCGGTCTTGGGCTGGCGCTTCAATCCGTACGCAACGTTGCGCTGTTCGTGGCGGTCGCGACGCCGGTGATGATCAACTCCTACTCCGCCTACTGGCGGGAGCTCTCTGCGGCCAAAGGCTGGAAGCTGGGCCTTCCACCGCGCAGAGTCTTTGCCGTCGTGACGGCGATCGTCCTGGTGGCGATCGCCGGCGCAACCGCACTGCGCATCCAGGACAGCACGAGTGTGGCCAGGCAGCGCAGCCTCGACCAGGCGAGCTACCCGATCGGCGCCGCCGACTGGCTCGCCGTACATCCAGAGGTCGGAACGAGGATGTACAACCAGTACGGCTGGGGCGGCTACCTCGCCAATCGCTTTTACCCCGATCCCAATCGAAGGGTCTTCATCTTCGGAGAGGCCGCCCTGATGGGCGACCCGCTGCTGAACCAGTACCAGGACGTGCAGACGCTGCGCTCCGACTGGAAGCAGGTGCTCGACCAGTACCAGGTCGACTACGTTGTCTACAACCGAGGCGAGGCGCTGGCCAACGTCCTGGCGACCCAGTCCGACTGGACGCTGGCCTACCAGGACTCAGTCGCGGTGATCTACATCCGTACCGCCCATCAGTAGATCCGCCAGATCTTGAAATCAGGGGTGTCATAGGCCGGCGCGCCGAGCACGGCGGGCGGAGGCGACCTCAGGTCAACAGTCCAGACCACGTAGCGGATGTGGTTGTCCTGGATGAACTGCTCGAGGTCGCTCTTCCCGGTCAGGACCGCGAGCGCGGTCTGAGTCTTGTTGAGATAGTCGAACGTCTCGTCGTAGTGGCCGACATACACCGTGTCGCCGCTGTACGCGGGGATGTAGAGGCCGACCCCGGGCATCGCCAGCACGTGCCCGACGGGTTCGCTGCCCAGCCAGTTGAGCCCGTCGTACTGAGCCCGCGTCGTCGTGTATTGAGGGTTTCCGGCAACTGCAAGCGGCGCCAGGACCAGAAAAGCGCTGCCGATCGCGGCAAAGCAAACGTAGGAGAACGGCACCAGCGCTTTGGCGCGCGCGCTGCGCAAGCGCGGGAGGATCGTCTCGTACATCCCGCGCGCTCCTAGGATCACGAGCGGGAGATAAAGGCCGTCGAGGAAGCGCCGCCTCAGGTCCCCGGCAGGGTTGGGCAGATAAAGGATGACGGCGAGAAGAACGAGCCAGGCGAGCAGGAAGAGATCCTCGCGGGTGCGACGGCGCAGGGCTCCGGGCAGGCCGGTCAGCGCGAGCAGGAGCTGAGGCGCGATCGCAAACAGCAGGCTGATCGTCTCGGGGGGAAGCGCGTTCTTGGAGTGGAAGGTCCACCGCTGCACCTCGGGGTTGCCGACGAAAGCGAGATACGAATAAAGGATGTAGGGCGCGGGTATGGCGAAGGCGAGCGCACCCGCGATCCATCCGCGTGGGGATGCCGGGCGGAGGATGAGCGCGACGGCGGTCGCGCCTCCCATCAGGATCGGCATCTGGGGATGGATCGAGGCCTGGCCCAGCCATGCCAGGCCGGCGAGCACCCCGAGCAGCAGGCTCCCGCGCTGGATCGCCTTGAACGTCAGCGCGATTCCGGCGGCTGCGAACACCCCTGACCACGCGAAATGCGGCAGCGCGAGCACCGAGTAGAAGGCGGTCAGCTCCGGCATCCGCCAGTCGAGCGTGTCTGTTTGGTGACCGAAGATGACCGGCTGGCCGAGGGCCTGGATCACGTATCCCATCCCGAGCCCGACTGCGCAGAAAAAGAACGCGAACTTCCTCGCGGAGCGGTCCTCGATGAAGTGGCAGATCATGAACCACGCCGCGGCCATCAACGCGAAGGCCGCCGCCACCCTCGCGAGGTGGAAGGTCACGATCAGCGGCAGGTTGAACAGCGCCGCGATGTGACCGAGCACGATCCAGAACATGAAGAGGTAGGCGGTCGGGCTCGACTCGGTCGTGTAGCGGTTCTGCCACGCCCACGCGCCCTCCCAGCCCTGGCGCATCTTCGCGAGGTACGTGTTGGCGTCGTCGCCGAGATAGAAGAAGCCCATGAAGACATGGCCCTGCGGCTCGACGGCGTAGGCGTAGAGGTAAGGCAAGGCGGTGACGACGGCGAGCACGAGGCCTGTGATCAGAGGAAGGCGCCAATGCCTCCACCCTTCTTTCACCGTCGGGCAAACCTGAGGCGAAGGACCGTCCACAGCGCGCGACGCACCTCGCCGCGCGACACCTTCGATGCGCCCGCGACGCGGTCCTCAAACCGGATCGGGATCTCGACGACCGGGTAGCCCAGCCGCCTGGTCCTGTGCACCATCTCGATCTGGAACGAGTATCCCTGCGAGACGACGTCGTCGAGGCCGATCTGCAGCAGAAGGTCGCGCGTGTAGCAGCGGTAGCCCGACGTGCAGTCATGGGTGCGCAGCCCAAGCAGCACGCGGCAGTAGATGTTGGCGGCCCACGACAGGAGCCACCGATGAGCAGGCCAGCCGGTCACCTCTCCGCCGCGTATGTAACGGGAGCCGATCGCCAATCCACCACACCCTCGCGCGGCATCGATGATGTCCTGCAGGTCTTCCGGCAGGTGCGAGCCGTCCGCATCCATCTCGACGAAAAGCGCGGAGCCCTCGCTGAGGCCGATCCGGAACGCATCCTCGTACGCGCTGCCGAGGCCGACCTTTCGCGGTCGGTGCAGCACGCGCACCCCGGAATCCTCCGCCGCCAGCCGGTCCGCGATCTCTCCCGTTCCATCGGGCGAGGCATCGTCGACGACGAGCACGTCGTGCCCGAAATGGCGCACCCCGGCGACGACCTTTTCTATGTTCTGGCTCTCGTTGTATGTCGGCATGACGACCAGGACCTCAGTGGGCTTGGTTGTTCGCTCGGTTAGAGGCGCCTCTTTGCTCACCCGCGGAACCTGACCCTCACCACGTGCTTGAACATGTCGATCGAGCTCTTGAGCGGGCTCACCTTGGTCGGCGCCGAGTTGCGCCAGATCACCGGCACCTCCGCGATCTTCACCCCGCGCTTTTTGGCGCGGTAGAGGACCTCGGGGTCGTAACCGAACCCATCGGTCGTCAGCCGGCCGAAAGCATCGTGCGCGACCTCAGCGCGAAAGAGCTTGAACCCGCACTGCGTGTCCCAGATCCCGGGCAGCAGCACCACCTGGACCAGGAGGTTGAAGGCCTTGCCCATCAGCACCCGGTAGATCGGCTGCGACACCTCCACTCGTGAGGCGCGCAGAGCGCGCGACGCGATCGCCACGCCTGCGCCTTTATCGAGCGCAGCCTGCAGCTTGTCGAGCTCCTCGATCGGAGTCGAGAGGTCGGCGTCTGTGACCAGCACCTCCGACCCCGTGGCTGCAGCCACGCCTTCGGCCAGGGCCCGTCCCTTGCCTCGGTTCTGAGGCAGAGCCTCCAGCCGCACGGATCCATTGCGTTCCGCGGCGGCGTCCATGACCAGGCGCGTGCCGTCGGTGCTTCCATCGTCGACCAGGATCAACTCGTAGGCGAGATCCTTACCTTCCAGGTAGCGCTCGATCTGCTCGATGGTGCGCGGCAGCCGCTCCTCCTCGTTGTAGCAAGGGATGACGATGCTGAGCACGATCCGCCATCCTACTTGCCCGCGCTGAGAACCTTGAACGTGTAGGCGGGCAGGACGACCATGCGCCGGATCCTCCAAGGCTGGTTGGCCAGCCGGTGCAGCCACTCGAGCCCGGCCCTCCGCATCCACGCGGGAGCACGGGGCACCCGGCCGGTCAGATAGTCGAAGGCGCCACCAACGCCGATCGCGACCGAGACGCCAAGCCTGTCCTTCAAACGAGCAATCCACAGGTCCTGCTTCGGCGCCCCGAACGCGACGAGCAGGACCTGCGCTCGGTGTGCGTGGATCAGCTTCAAGGTCTCGTCGTCGGAGGAAGGATCCGGCGATCCCGAATGCGCCGCGACCTCCAGGTTCGGAACCTCGGCTCGCAGGCGCTCGGCCAGCTGTGCCGCGACGCCGGAGGCCGCCCCAAGTAGAAAGAGCCGGAAACCGCGCCGGGCGCACATGGCCGCCAGCGGCGGGAGCAGGTCGACACCGGGGACAGGCCCGCTCAGCTCGCATCCCTGCCGTCGGGCCGCCCACACCACCCCGGTGCCGTCGGCCAGGCACAGGTCCGCCG